>JAGHBX010000298.1 GCA_021160785.1 Planctomycetota bacterium
GTCCACGACGCCTTCCTTCGCCACCTCAAGATCGAACCGGGCCACGACACCGACCCTGACGAATTATTCACCGTCGAGCGAGTCGCCTGCCTGGGCTGTTGCACGCTGGCGCCAGCCGTGCAGATCGGCGACATTACCTACGGCCACCTGACCGCCCACAGCGTTGGTCAGGTGCTCGACGATTTCCTCAGGTACCGGGAAACCGTCGGTGCAAAGAAGGTCCATGCGCCCGCAGCAACGGACGGTCGGCAGGCCGAGATTCGAATCGGCTTAGGCTCCTGCTGTATCGCACGCGGAAGCGGCAAGCTAAACGACGCCCTCAACGATGCACTCCATGAAACTGGCATCAACGCACTGGTCAAACACGTCGGCTGCGTCGGAATGTGCCACCAGACCCCCCTGCTGGAGATCGTCCTGCCCTCCAATAAGTCGTTTCTCTACGCACGAGTCGAGCCGGAAGATGCAAGGTCCATCGTGCTGCGACACCTCCGGCCCAGCGGACTGAAACAGAGGATATCAAACAAGGTTTCGACCGTGCTCGACGACCTGCTTGCCGGCGGCGATATGCCCCCGGTTACGCGCTATTCGATCGACGTCCGCGACAAGCCCGTTGCCGATTTCTTAGGCAAGCAGAAGAATATCGCCACCGAATACTGCGGCGTAATCGACCCGGTCAATCTCGATGAGTACATAAGCAAAGACGGCTTTAAGGCGCTTGCCAAATGCGTAAACGTTCTCGACTCCGAAGCGATTATTAATGACATCCGCCAAAGCGGTCTGCGCGGCAGGGGCGGAGCCGGCTTCCCGACACATTTGAAGTGGACAGCCGTACACAACAGCGACAGCGACACCAAATACGTCGTCTGCAACGGCGACGAAGGCGACCCCGGCGCGTTCATGGATCGCATGCTGATGGAATCGTGCCCTTATCGCATCATCGAAGGCCTCGCCATCGCCGCGCGAGTCGTGGGCGCAAGGCAGGGTTACTTTTATATCCGTGCCGAGTATCCGCTGGCAATCAAGCGGATGACAGAGGCGATTGAGAAATGTCGCGATCGCGGTTTTATCGGCGAAAATATCCTTGGCAGCGATTTCTCGCTCGAGTTGAAAATTGCCCCCGGCGCTGGCGCCTTTGTCTGCGGTGAGGAAACAGCGCTTCTCGCCAGTATCATGGGCACGCGGGGAATGCCGCATCTTCGTCCGCCATATCCAACCCAAAAGGGCCTGTGGGACAAGCCCACACTGATCAACAACGTCGAAACCTACGCCCTTGTGCCCTGGATCATACGCAATGGGGGGAAGAGTTTTGCCCGATTGGGAACCAAGACAAGCAAGGGAACCAAGGTCTTCTCCCTGGCTGGCAAGGTCGCACGTGGCGCGCTCATCGAAGTACCCATGGGCATATCCATCCGCGAAATCGTTGAAGAAATCGGTGGCGGCATTGAGAACGGGCTGCGTTTCAAGGCAGTCCAGGTCGGCGGGCCTTCCGGCGGATGCGTACCCGCCAAACTCGGCCACATCTCCGTCGATTACGAATCGCTTACGCAGGTGGGCGCTATCATGGGCTCCGGCGGGCTGGTCGTTCTTGACGAATCCGACTGCATGGTCGATATCGCCCGCTACTTTCTCGAGTTCACCCAGAACCAGTCCTGCGGCAGATGCACATTCTGCAGGGTCGGCACGCGGCGCATGCTCGATATCCTCGAACGTCTCTGCAACGGACAGGGCAAAAAAGGCGACATCGAAGAACTTGGCCAATTAGCCCTGAAGGTCAAAGAGTCCAGCCTCTGCGGCCTGGGCAAGACCGCCCCCAACCCGGTCCTGTCAACAATCAAGTATTTCCGCGATGAGTACGAAAGCCATATTCAAAAACGCTGCCCCGCGGGTAGATGCAAGGCGCTTATTACATACACCGTTACCGACGACTGTATCGGCTGTACGCTCTGTGCCCAGCACTGCCCCGTCGACGCGATCCAGATGCGGCCTTATGAAAAACACGAAATTGATTCGGAAAAATGTGTCCGGTGCGATACCTGCAGGAGAACGTGTCCGGCCGATGCAATCAAGGTTGAATAAATGGTGCGATTGACAATTGACAATCAGTCCGTGGAGGTGGACGACGGCGCGACGATTCTCGATGCCGCGGAAAAGCTCGGTATCGAGATACCCACGATATGCTTTCTAAAGGGCTGTTCGCCGTCGACCAGTTGCATGGTGTGCGTGGTTCGCCTTGCCGATTCGGATAAGATGGTTCCCGCCTGCGGTACGATCGCACAGGAAGGCATGACGGTCGTAAACGATTGCGACCAGGTTCGCCAGGCGAGAATTACCGCCCTGGAACTGCTGCTTAGCGACCATGCCGGCGACTGCATCGGACCCTGCCAGATCGGCTGCCCGGCAAAGATGAACATCCCGCTGATGATACGCCAGATCGCCGCCGGCGACCTTGATCTCGCGATCACAACCATCAAGGAAGATATCGCACTACCGGCCGTATTAGGCAGGATATGTCCCGCCCCCTGCGAAAAAGTATGCAGGAGAAACCAGCTCGATGAAGCACTCTCTATATGCCTCCTCAAGCGATACGCCGCCGATATGGACCTGCATTCGTCAAAGCCTTACAAGCCAAAGTGCGCACCGGCCAATGGCAAACGGGTCGCAATTGCAGGCGCCGGTCCCGCGGGCCTGTCCGCTGCATATTATCTTGCCCGCAAGGGATACGCCTGCACAATCTTCGACGACCACGATGAACCCGGCGGCGCCTTGCGATACGAGATCGCTCGGGACCAACTGCCCGGCGATGTCCTGGACGACGAAATCGCCCAGATCGTCCGCCTCGGCGTAAAATTCCAGCCCAACACCAGAATTGGAAAAGACAAATCACTCGACAAATTATGCAAATCGTTCGACGCCGTCTTTCTGGCCGTTGGCAGGATCACCCCTGAAGAAGTCGAAAAGTTCGGTCTCAAAGCCGCCGCCAAAGGAATCGCCGTCGACAGCAACACGTATCAGACCGACCGACCCAATATCTTCGCCGGCGGCGACGCGGTAAGGGACAGAAAACTCGCCGTCCGCTCGGTCGCAGACGGCAAGGAAGCGGCGGTCGCCATCGATCAGTATCTTTCCTCAAAGACCCCGACCGGTCCCGAAAAACCCTTCAACACGCGCATCGGCCGGCTCGAAGAAGATGAAGTCGAAAGATTCAAAGCCTGCGCCGGCGACGCGGCAAGACAAACCCCCGTCGATTCCCAGGCAGGATTCAGCCCCGCCCAGGCCGCCGCCGAATCCTCACGCTGTCTGCATTGCGACTGTCGAAAACCCGATGCCTGCAAGCTCAGGAAATACTCCCAAGAATATCATGCCCGACCGGGTCGATACAAAGGCCCGCGCCGTCTCTTCGAGCAGCAGATCCACCACAGCGAGGTAATCTACGAATCCGGCAAGTGTATCGACTGCGGCCTGTGCATCCAAATCACCGCACAGGAA
>JAGHBX010000206.1 GCA_021160785.1 Planctomycetota bacterium
ATATCGCTTCAACCTTCGCGAAATTCCTGCAAGCTCGCATCGATCTATCCAGGGCCGAAGGAATACGACTCGTGGCATGAACTCACAAAACGTAAGTCGGTACTCTCAAGTAACAATGAAACCTAATGTAAATCGCAGAAAGGGAAGACCTCCCAAATTCGTATCAGATCCAAATAGCGTAACCGTTCACGGTTATTTTGAGCGTATTAAGCAACGCGCTTAATGTCAAAATACCCATTTTCAACTTTATGAATTATAGCATACTCAAGGCGGCATATCAATATTTCTCTCGAGCAAATCTCTAAACTTGTCCGATAATAATCCTGTTGGCAAGTTTGAGGACGAAATTTGACTTCCAAAACAGAACAATTCTATATTCGACGCATTGCCGAGCTTGAAAAACAACGGCTCCCGTAAAGTTGTCGAAAAGCATTTCTTGATATTGCGTTGATCGATGTTCCCGGCAGTCGTCAAGCTCAGAATCTTGCAAATCGTTTTCGTAAACACGGCGATGCTTATTTCTCCGATCAGCCATTACCATCGTTATTAAGCCCGTAATCCACATTCATACCCTGTGAACGGTTACATCGAGGGATGTTCACTTCCCCCCCTCAGTGCCCCGGTTGTCCGTTCAAAGCAACTGCCCCTTGAACGGGCCGCTGTTATGCACCAAAACGGCAGTGGGCAACGGCTCCAGTATCTCGATGAGCCGGTTTGCGTACTCTTCTTCGTCGCCTGCCTCCGGCGGCATCAGCCCCAAGAAGACCACATCGGCGTCGGCGCTGGTTTCCTGCATGGTCTCGACAACGCTTTTGCCTTCCTCCAGCACGATCACATCCTGCGTGGCCTTGATACGCACCGCCTCGATCAGCGCCGTCAGACTCTGCTCGATGTCGGGCCGGATCATGTCCTTGGTCACAATGGTCCGCAGGTTAATATGCGCTTCCCGCCACAGCGGATTGACCGAAAGCAGATAAGCCAACAGCAGCATAAGATCGCCGTTGTTGTACTTGCCGCGCCACCAGATATCGATCCGGTCGAAGCGTTGCGGACCTTCCGGCGGCGTCGGATGGATAATCAGCGACGCCTTGCCGATACCCGCCAACTGACGAATAATCTTCAGCAGCGATTGCAGTTTCTCCGCCCGGCTGGGCCAGCCGAAGGCGACCGTGTTGGCGCGCATCGCTCCGATCCCGTTTGCCTGAACGATGTTCAACGCGCCGCTCTCGAAATCCTCCATCACATCAACTTCGCTGAATGCAACGATTCCCTCGCGCTGCAGGATGCCCGCCATCTTTTCGCTGCGATCAGAGACAATTTCGGCGTTCTCCGCCGGGCTGCCGGCGATCACATCACAGACCGTGAGAATACCGCGATTCTGATTGAACCACGCCGCCATGCGAAGCTGGCCTGTACGTTTTTCGAGTTGGTCGGCAAAGAGCAGGATGTTCGGACGCCAGCTTCGCGGATCGCCAACCTGTTGCGTCAGCCGGCGGAGCGCAAACCGACTGAGCGACCCCCACAGACCCGCCCACACGTCGCCCCACGTCGTAACAAGATTCTTCCTGCGAAGATAAGCCCACAGGCAACCCTCAAGAGCAATGGCGCAGAGGGATATTTTGACGCTGATGAGCATCATCACGACCAGGATGCCGATTACGCCCAACATGGAGACGGACCAGTGGATACGAAGTGTGGGCCGATACGACGGATTCCGCACGAGGTTTTCCATGGTGGCGACAAGGTTCTCGCTCATATAAAGCGTAAGGAACAGGATCGTAACCATTCGTGCGACGGTGTTAAGGCTTCCCATCGCCACCGCCGAAAGCGCGATCACGCCTGCGACCCACGTGGCAATCGTGGGCTGACCCGTCTTGCTCGTTCGTGCAAGAAACGTCGGCGCCAGTCGATCCTGCGCAAGCGCCTGCAGAATCCGAGGCCCCGCCAGCGCACTGCCGAAAGCCGACGACAGGATCGCACCCCATAGACCCGGGTAGATCAGCACGCCCCCGAACAAGGCGATTTTTGTCCAGACCGCCGGCTCAGTCGCAAGTTGCTCGACAGTCACCCTCCCCGTTATCGCAAGAAGAAACGGTATGGCCAGATAAACGAGCGTCCCGATGCTCACCGCCCAAAGAGTACCCCGCGGGATAGCCTTTTGCGGATCCTTCAAATCGCCGCTCATGCCGATCCCCGCCGAGAAACCGGTCACCGCCGGAAAGAATACCGCAAGGATCGCCCAGAAGCCCCCGGTCTCGGTCAGGCTCGGACTCACCGAAGGCGCAACCCATTGCGGTGACTTGAGCGGACCGGAAAACACCCCCGCCGTCAACGCCATCAGAGACAGGCCCACTAACACCATCAAAGGAATCTGCAGACGCAGGGCCAGGCTCGCACTTTTCCCCGAAACAATGATTATCAAAACAATCAGCCCACCGGCCATCCATTGCAGCGGCGGCGAACCCCACGCATCAGGCCAGAAGATCGAAAGCGCTTCAGCCAGACCGAAACAGTACAGCGTGATGCTCGGCACATAGCACAGAAACAGCGGAATACCGATCGCCCCGCCGATTGTCAGCCCAAGGCTCCGGGATATCATGTAATACTCGCCGCCGGTCCCAAACCGGCTGTTTGTCGCCACCGCAGAAGCGCTCAACGCCGTAAAAAACGCAATCGCGCAGCAGATCACAACTATAACGATCGCTCCCCCCAAGCCGGCGCACGCCACAACCCAACCGAATCGAAGGTACATGATCACGCCGAGAATCGTCAGCACGCTCGGCGTAAAAACGCCCAAAAACGCGCCAAACCTGCCCCCCGTGCGATTCGCCAGGATGCCAAAGCCTCCGGCCATAACTGTCGTCCGTAAATCAAAGACGTCAAAACAATGCTTACCGCTACAAACCGACTGAGATTGTACCCTGAATCCACCCAAAAGCAACTATCCATAAGCACGCCGCCGTACCGCGAAGTATTCCGACCGACAAAAACTTGCTTTTCCCCCCAAAATATGGTATAATGATCCGCAGAATTGAGGATAATGCCACACCAAAAACAGGGGGAGTTACAAGCCATGCCAACCAAACCGCCGCATCACATTTCAACCAATGAATCTCGAAATCCCAATTTCAGATTTATGCGATCTGCCCAAATGCGCAAAACGAACCCAATCTCCCCAGGTTTCAGATTTCAGATTTCCCCCCGGCCATCCAAATATGCAAAACAAACCCAATCCCCCACTGCGGGGCGACGCAAAGGTGTTTTGACTTTTGCGACCTTTTTGGGTACTATCAGCGTATCGTTTCTTAGCAGGGAACAGAAAATGGACAAAACGCTAAGTTCTATAATTATCATTTCGCTGATTTCGCTGACCGCCTCGGCGGATACATTTGTCCATCGCTCGACGCACGAGAAGCTTTACGGTTATGCCACCAGCAAGACCGAAAACGGCAAAACCGTTGTTCAAACAAAGGAAAATGGGCGGGTGTCCCTTAATCTGGCCCAATACATCATACTTGAGGACCCACAGGGACGAAACAACTCGGTCGCAATCATATCCATACCGGAACAGATCAAGCTCGAAATGGAAACCGACGCCTTCTCAGAGGCGCTGACAGCCGAGTCCGATAAGGGGCCCCTGTTTATCCTCATCGAAATCGACTCCCCCGGCGGGCGCGTCGATCTGACCATGCGAATGTGCGGCGCCATCGCGCAACTCAAGACCTGCCAGACAGTTGCGTTCGTAAATGGCGGCAAATATGGCGGGGCCTACTCCGCTGGCGCGGCTATTGCCTTGGCCTGCGACAAGATATACATGGAGAGCAAGGACATAGAGGTGATTGAAGTGCTCACCCGCCGCAGATGCCGTAAAATGCGGTATAGCCGATAAAATCGTCGATTCCAGAGCCCAGGTTCTCTTCGAGTCAGGCGCCGCCGACGCCGAAATTGTTCAGAATACTAAAACAGACGACGCCCGAAATCTGTATAAGAGACTGGCCGCAAAGGTAGATAAACTCTATAACTCGCTCGATTTACGCATAAAAGAATTAGCTGTTGTACGCAGCAGGGCCAGAATGTTGGCAATGATGCGAGAACTAAGAAAAGACATAAAATATCTTCTCGGTCTCAAGAAGAAGTATCCGGACGTTAGCGTCAACCAGGACAATCTTGAAGATGTCCTCAACTCGCTGGACGCCCAATACAACAGCGTCAGGATGAGGCGGTAGCGTAATCAGTATCTGTTGCGGAATGACATCGGGCGTTATTTCTTTCCGCAACAGGAACTATTTTATGTTTTTTTCTGGCATCGTTGTCCAAAGGAGTGTATAATATAAGACAAATTGGGAGGTTCCAAAATGTCCAGACAGATTGCTATTATCGCCTTGATTATTGCTTTTTGTGTTGCCCTGTGCCCGGCAGATACGTTCAAACACCGGCAGAGCGGCGAAGAATTTTACGGTTTTCTGACACAGAAGCGAAATCGTGACAAAACGCTTGTCTACATGGAAAAAAACAAGGCCTTTAAGCCCCTGTCCTTAGCCGAATATGAGGTGACACGCGACGAGAAAGGCCGGCGCAACAGCATCATCGTCATACCCATCACGTATGAAGAGGCCATTGTCTCAAGATCCGTCGCCCAAACGATTGCCAGGATGATCGTCGACGCTTCCAACAAGGGCCCGCGTTACATTATTCTCGAGATTGACAGTCCCGGAGGCCGGGGCGAATACATGAAGATGATCAGCGCCGCAATAAGCGGCACCACCAATTGTCCGGTCATCGCCTATATTTCCGGCGGACCTTACGGCGGGGCATACTCGGCGGCTGCGACGATAGCGCTGGCCTGCGAAAAAATCTATATCGCAGGCGACGCCGTCATGGGCTCGGTTGCTCCGATTCTGGGGCGTTCACCAGCCGCCGAGAATGTTGCAGAGTATTACGAGTTGTTCAACTCCGACAACCTCGCCGGCTATGGAAGCTATGTCGTCGCCCTTGCCGCCAACCGTCAGAGGCCCGCAGCCCTTGCGATGGCTATGCTCGACAAGAGTATGGAGATTATTGAAGTTGAGGACCCCGACGGCAACAGGAAATTCATCAACAAAACAGACCGCAAACCGCAGGAGGCCATACTCCGGACTATCTCCAGGACCGAGGCGCATACGGTTACCGAAACCACCGACAGCGGGACAACAACGCAGGATATTGTGAAGATGGTGCTCACTATCGGCGCCGACGAAGCCGTTGGCGCAGGGTTAGTTGACAAGGTCGTGGGTTCACGGGACGAATTACTCGCCGACCTGGGCGCTGCCGATGCAGGGATTACTTATGTACGAACCATCCAGTCGGCCGTGAAAAAGTATGCGGCGGTAAAGCAAAATGTAATTAAATCCGTCGCTCAGATCGAGTTTCTCCAGCAGCGGGTCGACGAACTAAAGGCACAGCTTAACCTGGCCGACGAGCAGATCCGAACCAACCCGATGACAAGAGAACGACGCAGCTACGACGGCGGCTACGATCCGTCGTACAATGGCTACGGGAGGGGCACGGAGCGATTCTATAGCGGCAGCCGCTCCAGGAATTTGCGCGGTTCGAGGAGTTCCATCAACAGACGAAATAGCTCGCGCGGGTCCGAATCGGTCATGGCCTTTGAGCCTTCCGCCGCGATGTTTCAGCTCGTCGAGGAACTGGCGTATACGCTGAACAATCTGATCGGCGAGTATCGACGCCTTATTGGGCTGGCCCGTCGAGACCCCGGAGCACTGCCGACAAGTCTGACCATGGACGGCCTCCAAAGGCGACTCGCCGGCGCCGCCGCACTCCAGCGAAATCTGATGATGCGATTCTGACAGCCGACGCCGTCGCCGGCTTAATCGTCGTCCTTGTGCTTGACG
>JAGHBX010000226.1 GCA_021160785.1 Planctomycetota bacterium
CTACACACTCGGCAACTTTGAAAATGCGCTTGCCGCCACCGTCGAACAACTCGAAGAACTTCAGCGGCTGGTCGAAGAAAAACTCACCGACGCCGCCTCGCTGATTTTTGCGTCGCATCTGCTCATCCTCAAGGACAACCAGTTTGTCGGCCCGATGAAAGAACTCATCGCCGAAGGAACAAATCCGCCTGAAGCCGTTTTGAAGATCGCCCTGGAATATATCGATGTCTTCGGGGCCACGGCGGATGAGTACTTTCGTGAAAAAGTCCAGGACATAGAGGACCTCACCGTTCGCCTCGTCGGCAATCTGATCGGCCATGTCGAGGAACTCGCCGACTACCACGACTGTATCGTCATTGCCCGCGAACTCTTCCCCTCCGATCTGCTTCGCATGTCGTCCGAGAACGTGCAGGGCATTGTCCTGGTCGGCGGCGGAGTCACGAGCCACCTGTCGATCCTTGCCCGTTCGCTGGGGATACCGATGGTCATCACCAATCAGCCCGGGCTCATGAGCATCAGCGACAAAGCTAATGTGCTTATCGATGCCGAGGTCGGCAATGTTTATATTAATCCGTCCGACGAGATAATCGCACAGTTTGCCAAGCGCAATCGATCCCTCGCCGCCGTCAGCGCCCGCAAACCCGATATAAAGTCCCGGACCGAGACGCGAGACGGAACGGAAATTCGGCTCATGGCCAACATCAATCTGCTCAGCGACCTGCAAGCCGCACAGGATGCACTTTGTGCGGGGGTGGGGCTGTACCGAACGGAATTTCCGTTTATTATCCGGGACAACTTCCCATCCGAACAGGAGCAGTACGTTACTTACCGGCGGGTTATCGAAGGCATGCAGGGCAAACCTGTCACTTTCCGCACGCTCGACGTCGGCGGCGACAAGGTGCTTAGCTACTATCATCACACCCGCGAACAGAACCCGGGCATGGGCATGAGGAGCATTCGCTTTTCGTTGCAGAACAAGGACATCTTCGCCGGACAGATCCGGGCGATCCTTCGCGCCGGCCCGGATGCGGATGTTCGAATCATGTTCCCGATGATCTCCTCAATCGAGGAGTTCCTCGAGGCCAGGCAGGTAGTCGCTCTTTGTATCAAAGATCTCGGCCAAAGCGGCGTCGAGCACAATGACTCGCCGAAAATCGGGATGATGGTCGAACTGCCGTCGGTGCTGCATCTCATCGACGCTTTCGCCGAAGAGGTCGATTTCTTCTCCATCGGCACTAACGATTTCATACAGTTCATGCTTGGTGTGGACCGCACAAATGCAAACGTCGAGAGTTTCTACATCCCCCATCATCCGTCGGTGCTCAGGGCTATCAAGACCATTGTTGACGGCGCCGCACGACAGAACAGAGAAGTCTCTATCTGCGGCGACATGGCCCAGCAGCCCGAATACATCGCCTTTCTCACGGGAATCGGCGTCAGAATCCTCAGCATGGATCCGGCAAACATCCCCCTCATGCAGGAAGCCATCGAGCAACTCGATGTCACCGAAGCACAAGACCTCGCCCAAAAAGTCCTCACCCAAACCACCGCCCAAAAAATCGCCAAAATCCTCAATATCACTCGGGAAGCCGTCGAGGAGATGTAGTTGCCCGGCAGCAGACATGGTCAGTCCGACGCGCGGTTGTTCAACGCCTCGACCCTGCGGATAATCGTGCCGGCGGTCCTGTTCTTGGTGCTCATCGCAATCTCCCGCCAGTGTTCGTCGGCGGTTTTAATTTGCACTGTTGATTCATGCGCACCGATTGCAGATGGAGTATTGGCGATGATCATGTCGAGGCGTTTTTCTTTGAGCTTGTTTTCGGCGCGATGACGAATCGCCCTGTCTTCGAGTGCAAAGCCGACGACGATCCGGTCTCCTTTGTGTTGACCCGCCCATTTGAGAATATCTGTGGTGGGCTTGAGTCTTATCGTAAGGTTCGCTGTCGATTTCCTGAGCTTGGTTTTTGATGTTCGCACGGGCGTGTAATCGCTGACGGCCGCTGCCATGATCAGGCAGTCGCATTTGGCGAAATGCTTCTTGACCGCATGGAACATTTCTCTGCTTGTCTCGGCATTGATGACTTTGGCTTTGGGAGGTGTTCTAAGCGCCGTTGGAGCGGTTATCAGGGTAACGGTGTGGCCGACTCGTATCGCCGCACGTACGAGTGCATAGCCCATCCTGCCTGAACTTGCATTCGATATGAAACGCACCGGGTCCAGGTACTCACGCGTGCCGCCGGCTGTGATCAGAATGTGCATCGGTGATTAATCCGATCCTGAGGATTTGTCAATTCGCGCTGCGATTTTCTCGATCGCGGCAAGTATATCGGCCGGTTCAGCCATTCTGCCCACACCTTCTGTGCCGCAGGCCAGGCGACCTGTCTCCGGGCCGATCAACTCGAACTTCATCTGACGCAGAATCTCGACGTTTCGCTGCACTGCGGGATTCGCCCACATCCGGGAGTTCATCGCAGGGGCAATCAACACCGGCTTGTCCCAGCAGGCGCACAATGTTGTGCTCAACAGGTCGTCGCAGATTCCGTTTGCCATCTTGGCGATGATATTCGCCGTCGCCGGGGCGACCACGACAATATCGGCGGCATCGGCGAGATTGATATGGCTTATCCTGTACTCTTCGGGACCGGACCACATCTTCGTAAAAACCGCCCGACCGGTTACCGCCTCGAAGCTCTTTGGCCTGATGAGTTTGCACGCACTTCGTGTCATGACACAGCGGACGTCGGCTGCGGACGCCGTCAGCCTGCTGGCCAGATCGACCGCTTTATACGCCGCGATGCCACCCGTCACACCCAGGAGGACACTTGCGCCCTCCAATCTGTTTCCATGATCGGCCATGGCCGTCTATCCTCATATCAGAGGCGGCATCATCTCGGTCTCTTTGGGGCCGTCGTCGATGCCGATCTTGTCCTGCTTGATTTCATCGATGACAATCTCCATCTGTGTCTTGCCTTCGGTGTCCTCAATCAGCGGTCGGGCGCCCTGCATCAACTCCAGCATCCGCTTTTGCACCAGCGACGACAGCCTGAATCGACCCCCGACTTTGTTAATCATGTCTCTGCTTTTTAGTTCTTCTATCATTTATTGTCTCCGGTTTTGCCTTCAATAATCCCGATTACCTCATTGATCGCCTGTTCAAGATCGTCGTTGATCACCATATTATCGTAGTACTGCCAGGCCGCCGCGATCTCCCTGCTTGCCGTATCCAGCCGCAACCTCGCCGTTTTCTCATCCTCGCCGCGTCCGCGTCCGTTCATTCGCCCGGCAAGGTCGTTTTGGCTCGGCGGCAATAGAAAAACCATTATTGCTTCCGGACAAATCTGCTTGACCTTCAAGGCGCCTTGTACGTCGATTTCAAGAATGACAGTCTTGCCGTCGTCAAAAGCGGCCTGGGCATTTTCTCGCGGCGTACCGTAATAGTTGCCGAATACCTCGGCGTATTCCAGAAACTCATCTTTCTCGATACGCCGTTCGAATTCGGCCCTGCTGACAAACCGGTAATCCTTGCCGTCCACTTCGCGTTTTGATTTCGGTCGGGTCGTCATGGACAGGCTGAGAGAGGCGCCCGTCCGCTCAACCACCGCCCGACAGATCGTACTCTTGCCCACTCCCGAAGGACCGCTGACGATCACAAACTTGCCTTTGCACTTAGCCTTGCTCACACTGTGCGTCCTCACTCCACGTTTTGAACCTGTTCTTTGATCCTGTCAATCGCACACTTGACGTCGATAACCGACTGGGATATCTGTGCGTCGGACGCTTTGCTTGCAATCGTATTGGCCTCACGCAACATCTCCTGCCCGATGAAATCCAGCCGCCGCCCGGCATGACCGCCGCTGCGACAGCATTTTGTAAACTGCTCCAGATGCGAGCCCAACCGCGTGATCTCTTCGGAGATATCGCAACGATCTGCAAAAATCGCCACCTCTCTGGCTAACGTCTCCTCATCGATCTTCAGCTTTCCATTCGAAAGAAGCTGCGAGACCCTCTTTTTGAGCTTGCCGTGATATTCCTCGACGACCGTTCCGGTGCGATCGCCAATCGAACGCAGCTTTTCTTCGATCACTTCGCAATTGCCGATCATATCGTCGGCAAGTGCTTTGCCCTCTTCGCCGCGCATCTCCTTGAGCCGGTCAATCGCCTGTCCGGTCAATCGCACAATCACCTGCTTCATCTTTTCGCTCTGGGCGCTGTCCGGACTGGCCGGCTGAACAATCCCCGGAAGAGCTAACATCCCGGCAAGGTCCACACGGCAGTCCACCTTGCTCTCGCCAACAACGGCGGACAGCTTCCGCAGATACTCGCCCAGCGCATTATCGTCAATCTCGAACAGCGCCTGACCGGACACATTCTTCATGCGGAGCGAGTAATTCACCGCACCACGATGAATCCTCTCACGATGCAGCTTTTCAATATCGGCTTCCAGATACGCCACGATATCGGGCAGTCTCATATGCGGTTTGAAATAGCGGTTGTTGACTGTGCGTATCTCGACCGTGTAGACAATACCGTCCACCTCAGCCGATGCCTCGCCAAAACCTGTCATACTGCTGATCATAATCGACGCTCTCGTCAAAGAACTATTCGTTGGTTGTCTCTGCCGGTTTCGGCGCGGTCCCTTCCGGCGGCGATGCTTCATTACCCGCCGATGCCCCGCCTGGAGCTGGAGCAGCGCCTTCGCCACCGGCGGTCGTCGCGGGTGTTCCGGTAGCTTCACTGCCGGCTGCCCCGGCGCCCGTTGTCGTTGGCGGCGCACCTTCCAGACTCGTTGGCGTTGTCGGCATTATGGGATCCTCCGGCGGGATCGGCTT
Source organism: Planctomycetota bacterium (assembly GCA_021160785.1). GTDB lineage: Bacteria > Planctomycetota > Phycisphaerae > Sedimentisphaerales > Anaerohalosphaeraceae > B28-G16. The sequence goes on from JAGHBX010000226.1 coordinate 4,830, forward strand.
GTAGAACTTGACCATCAGCACCGCCAGACTCAGAAACGCAACCACAAAACCGATCGTCACCCATGTCAGGAAATCGCCCGTCTTGGTGCCCAGGAGACCGCCTGCCC
>JAGHBX010000195.1 GCA_021160785.1 Planctomycetota bacterium
GCCGGAAGACCGGTCCATACAATAGCCGCCCGAAAACTCTGAAAGAAGCCCCCACACTGCTTCCCGCGCGAACAAAACTGCAACTTTTATTCAAACCATATTGCAGACCGCACCGTATCTATTACAAACTGCAAGAGTCCGGTTAACCAGGGTGGGGCTTGCCCCACCAATATCCAACCAGGGTGGGGTTTACCCTGCCGAAATTGCCGAGCAATACAATAAGGACAAAGACACGGCCGCAAACTGAAGGGATGCAAATCATGAGCAGCAGTGAAATACTCCAATTCATAAAGGACAACCCCGTTTTCTACCTGGCTACATGCATCGATAATGAACCGCGTGTCCGCGTGATGAGGCTCTACCAGGCCGGCGGAGACGGCATCATCTTCAACACAAGCAGCAGGAAAAGCCTCCACAAACAACTACAGGCCAACCCAGCCGTGGAACTGTGCTTCTATGACGACCGCGAAGGCATGCAGGTCAGAATCAGGGGCAAAGTCCAACTCGTCGAGGATCCAAAGGTCAGAAATGAGATGGTCGAGAATAACCCGGTCCTGGCTGCGGTCGTCTTCAGCCGCACCGAGGAGGGGCTGGCAATCTATCGCCTCCGCAAGGGCAGGGCGAAAGTCTGGAAGATGGATGAATACTTCCAGCTCAAGCTGATGAGCAACGTGGAATTATCCAGTATATGGATGGCCATGTACGATGGCGCCAATGCTCATTCGGCCCACTGACGAATGAATCAGAGTATCTCGAAACCTACGGCCGTCACATCGTCGACTTCCGCCGCCGGCACGTCGTGTTTCCGAACCATTTCATGGAATTGCCCCAACATCTCTTCGATAGGCAGCGCCGCCAGCGAGTTGAAATCCGGCGTAAACAAAAAACCGCCGTCTTCTGCACCCTTGCCGACCAGCGGCTCACAGCCGTCCGAATACAAAAACACCTTGTCGCCGGCGGCCAATTGAACCGTCTGCTGCTCGAATTCCGTATGTTCAAAAACCCCCAATAGTCCCCCGCGATTCTCCAACTGTACGGGCTCGGCGCCTTTGCGAATCAAAACCGGATAAGGATGCCCCGCACGGGCAAACGTCAACTGCAGCGTACGAACGTTCAGCAGGCCGTAACAGCACGTTGCAAACAGACACCCCGCCAGATTCTGATCGCTCATCGCGGTATTGAGATTCTTCATCACCTCCAACGGCCCGAAGATGCGATAATCGTTGCCGGTTGTCTCACGCATTTTTATCGCCTGCTTGAGGAACATAGTCAGCAACGCCGCGGGAATCGAATGCCCTACCGCATCGGCGATATAGAAACCGATATGCTGCTCATCCAGTCTGGCGACATCGTATATATCCCCGGAAACCCAGTCCGCCGGCTCAAACAGCGACGCCCATCGCACATTCTTGAGATTCGGAAGACGCTTCGGCAAAAAGTTACGCTGCACGTGACCGGCCATCTTGAGTTGCTCGGTCAGATCATTGCCCGGAGATGTTGCAGCAGGCGTCGGCCGCGTCGGCACACCGTTGACGCCCATACTCCGATTATACGCCAGGTTCGCCTCAATGCGACCGACCATCTCCTCCAAAGAAGCCGTCCGAAGAATCGTCGCTAACTTGAACCTGTCGAACGGAAAACTGATGTGATCGTTCAGCAGGATCGCCGCAACGTTGGCTTGCTCAAGCCTCTTGAGTCGCCGCCACAACTCTTCATGCTGATCGGCGCCAATCTGCGAACTATCCAGAACCACCGTGCCAAACTCCCGCCACGCCTCGTCGTCGGCAAGAAACTCATCCACCGTCATCTTGTCCCAGATCAGATTCTCACCGCACAGTTCCCTCAGTATCGGGTCCGGTACATTTTCCTGGTCGGTCACGAACAGGACATCAACATACGAAGTTTCTATATCCGGCAAATCTAAAACCTGGGTCTTTTCCATATCGGCACCTGTCATAAAACCCTTCTAAGAGGCAAATACATCATATCTGCTCGCGGGAATTTAATGCCCTAAAGGGCATCACACTTGATAACTTTCGACCCCCAAACCACCCAACTTAACACCCGGCCCCCGTTTTTCTGATAATCTCCGCCATTTTAGCAAAAAAACGCCCCCCCACTCCTGTCATTCCCGACCCCGATCGGGAATCCAGAAGTAAAAACACCAACGCCCAACACCCATCCCAAACCACACCGACCGGATCGTAGCCCTGTTAAATGATGACACAAACGAAGTAAAAGAAACAATGGAAACATGGTCCCAACTATGCCTCGAAGGCCTAAGCCAAATGACCTAAAACAAAACCCCGCAGAGCCTGTAATGCTTCAGACGGAAATGGACAAATCCTTCAAAATTGTTAATCTATTGTGGATATTCATGAAAGGGATTTGTTATGGCAAAGCAACGCAGACGGTTTGAAGCGACAGACAAGGTCAATGAGCACAATGCGTTGGTGCCGCGGGACGCATGGCTGACCCTGTCCGAACGGCAGGCGATCGTGGAC
>JAGHBX010000498.1 GCA_021160785.1 Planctomycetota bacterium
CATTAGACGCCATGAGAGGCTTGCGATTCGCTGGGTGAGGACGGATTCTGTTGGGGTTAGCGGGACGAATTCGTCGTAGATGTCCTGGCGATGCTGCTCGTAGCGGTCCGGGTCTTCGCCTGAGATTACGTCGTTTTTGGCGAAAAAGCCGTGTTTTACGGCGTTTTGCGATGAGATTGCCTTGCCTTGGGGGGTTTTTGGGCCTGTGGATTTCTCTGCGTTTTTGCGGTTTGCGTTGGTTTGTTCTGGTGTTGACATTTTTGTTTCCCCTTTCTATTTATTAGTTACTATTTTCTAATTACTATTTTTATTATTCGTTAGATACATATTATACAACGGCATGGGTTTGGTGTCAAGTTAATTTTGCCACGAATTTTCACGAAAGAAGAAAATAGCCACAGAGGGCACAGAGGACACAGAGATTCTGGGGGTTTTTAGCCGTGAAAAGGCACAAGATGCACAAAAAAACAAGAAGATATATGATTGTATTACGAAAATTGTGTGGCGGCTTGCAACGCAGGGCGCCGCTGCCAGAAGGCTATGTTGGGTCGATTTATTCGGCTTGACAGGTGTGGGGCAAAAAGATACAATGGATGCGGTACTCAGAGGAGAAAGTTGATTTTTTGGATGGGCGAGATTTATGAAAAATGTGGGAATGACAATTGGGGCAATGGTAGTTATTCTGTCAGTGGCAAATGTTGCTTTAGCGGATACCTTTGGTACCGGGACCAACCAATTCACAATCGACTTTGTGGATATCTCAGGCGATACGAACCCTACTGTGCAGCAGGCTAATGAAGGTCATTTGGACGGTTACGGTATTGTCAACAACGACTACCGCGTCGGAACCTATGAGATTACCAATGACCAGTGGAACAAGTTTCGGGCTTCTTACGGCAGGGTAACGGGTAGCCCGTCGTATGCTTACAACGAGAGCGCATCCTTCTGGGGCACAAATGTTCCGACCACTAATCTAAGCTGGTACGAGGGTGCACAGTTCGTTAACTGGCTCAACACGAGCACGGACCATCAAGCGGCATATAAATTCACAGGCACTCAGGGTACGGGTGATTATACCTTTACACCCTGGGAGTCAGGCGATGCAGGTTACGATTCGAGTAATCCATTCCGCAACAGCAACGCGTATTACGTCCTGCCGACCGAGGATGAATGGGTCAAGGCGGCCTACTGGAATGGAACGGGTTTGCAGCTCTACGCTACTAAGGCTGGCGAGAGTCAAGCTCAAGGCAATGGCACAAGCGGAACCGGCTGGAATTTTTATAATAATGTATATGCCACCGACCCTGAGGGGCCTTGGGATGTCGGTAGCGGTTCAGAGGAACTTAATGGCACATTTGACATGATGGGTAATGTCTGGGAGTGGATGGAAAGCCCCTGGTATCGCGGAGATTATCTATCCGGTCCCCATCGCGTCATCCGTGGTGGTTCGTACGACCGCAACGTCTACGACACCAGGTCATTCAGCCAGCAAGGCCGCGACCCAGGCGATATCACCCCGTTCGACAACTACCCCAGTATGGGTTTTCGTGTCGCCTCCGTCCCTGAACCCGCCACGCTCTTACTTCTCGGCTTGGGCGGATTGATGTTGCGGGGTCGCAGGGCGTTGTAATAGTGTCATGTCTGGGGGTTTGTGCGATGAGCGGTTGGATTCGGCCTGGATAGGCCACCGCTAACCGCACATGGCCTGCCGGCAACGGCGGGGCAAGCCCCGCCCTACATTTCGAACTGCCATACAATTTTTGTGCACTCAGCCCGTTGGTACGGTTTTGAGGTTTTTTGTAACATTTTAGCGATGTGCGGAAAAAACATGAAACCGCCTTTGGCGGAAGCTGTTTTATTCTGGATTCCCGCTTTCGCGGGAATGACAAGTGTTTCGCGGGAATGACAAGTGTTTCGCACCAATGACAAGCGAATCTCACACTTGGCTAAAGTGTAACGGTTTTTTTGCGCTTTACATCGGTTTGGGGGTTGGCTACAATGTTGGGGGTCTGGAAAAAGGTTTTTGCTGAGTGTAACTATGGAACAGATAAAGATTTATGATACTACGCTTCGCGATGGGGCTCAGGCTGAGGGGGTGGGCTTTTCCTTAGCGGATAAGCTGCTGATTGCGCGGCATCTGGATGATTTTGGTGCTGATTATATCGAGGGCGGCTATGCCGTGAGCAACCCGAAGGAGATGCAGTTCTTCGAGGAAATTGGGCGTGCGGGGCTTAAGCACAGCCGGGTGGCGGCGTTTGGCAGTACTCGCCGGGCGGATGTCGGCGTCGGCGACGATGCGTCGTTGGGGGCGATCTTAGCGTGTAATACGCCGGCCGCTACTTTGGTGGGTAAGGCGTGGGATATGCACGTTAAGGATGTGCTGCGGTGTTCGCTGGATGATAATCTGAAAATATGCGCAGAGTCCGTCGCGTATCTCAAGGGCAAGGGCAAAGAGGTCATCTTCGATGCCGAGCATTTTTTCGACGGCTATAAGGCCAATCCCGAGTATGCGATGAAGGTGCTGCAGGCGGCGGCCGAAGCCGGTGCGGAGACGCTGGTGCTCTGTGAAACCAACGGCGGCATCCTGCCCGACGATGTTTACGATATCACAAAGGCTGTCTGTGCGGTGCTTGCCGGCGTCACCATCGGCATCCACGCGCATAATGATTCCGATTGCGCTGTCGCCTCGACGCTCCGTGCCGTCGCCGCCGGTGCAAACCATGTTCAGGGCACAATCAACGGATTAGGCGAGCGCGCCGGCAACGCCAATCTGTGTACGATCATACCGAACCTTGCCCTCAAGATGAATCGTGCGGTGCTGTCGCCGGAGAAGATCAAGTCGATTACCGAGCTTTCGCGGTTCGTCTTTGAAATGGCCAATCTCGCACCGCTGATGAACATGCCATACGTGGGCGAAAGCGCATTTGCGCACAAGGCCGGGCTGCATATCGATGCGCTGCAAAAGAACAAAAAGACTTACGAGCACATCGACCCGAAAATCGTGGGTAACAAGAGGCGATTTTTGATTTCGGAGCTGTCCGGCACGTCGAACATCTTAGCCAAGCTGGAGAACAAGCAGCTAAACGAAGACAAGGCCTTTGCCCGCAGGATACTCAAGACGATTCAGGATCTGGAGAACGAGGGTTATCAGTTCGAGGCCGCCGAGGCGAGTTTCGACATCCTTGTGAAAAAGGCGTTGGGCACGTTTAAGCCGAGTTTCGAGTTGAAGAAGTACCACGTCAATGTCGAACGCGAAACGACGGGCGCACTGGTTACCGAGGCTACGGTTAAGCTCGCCGTCGACGGGCAGATCGAACACGTCGTCAGCGAAGGCGACGGTCCCGTAAATGCGCTGGACGGCGCCATTCGTAAATCGTTAGAGCGGTTCTACCCGAATCTAAAAAGTATGCATCTGATCGATTACAAGGTGCGTGTGGTCAACGCGCGTGCGGGCACGGCGGCGCGGGTTCGCGTCGTCATCGAATCGCGAGACGGCGACGCGATGTGGGGCACGGTTGGCGTGTCGGAAAACATCATCGACGCCAGTTGGAAAGCGCTGGTCGACAGCGTAGAATACAAGCTGCACAAAGACGCCGAAAAGGCGGGCAAAGTTGGTTCGTAGGGGCACGGCATGCCGTGCCCGTACTCGTTGTTCGCCGTCTGTGCGGCGGAACCTGTTTTGGCTCCGGTTGCGCCGGGCCAGGAGGGAGTGGTAATGAACAACTTTTTCGTCTGACCAGGCAAGAGTCTCCGGAACCCATAAAAGCAGAAAGAGCAAAAGGAGAAAAGCATGAGGCAGTTTAATCGGCGTGATTTCTTAAAGACAGTGAGTTTCGGCGCCGCGGCGCTTGCGACGGGCGGTTTTGCCGGTGCGGCGAGGCGCAAAGCGGCGAAGAAGCTTAACTTCGTGTTCATTCTGGTGGACGATTTGGGCTGGAGGGACCTGGGTTGTTTCGGCAGTACGTTTTACGATACGCCGAATGTCGACCGGCTTGCCTCGCAGGGTATGCGGTTTACCAATGCATACGCGGCGTGCCCTGTGTGTTCGCCGACGCGGGCGAGCATTATGACGGGCAAGTATCCGGCGCGGCTCGATTTGACGGATTTTCTCAAAGGCGGACGGAAGGGCAAATTGCTCCCGGCCTGGTACCGCGACGAGATGCCATTAGAGGAGGTTACCATCGCCGAAGCGTTGAAGGCCGCCGGGTACGGCACGTTTTTTGCGGGCAAATGGCATTTAGGCAAGGAAGCTTTCTGGCCGGAGAAGCAGGGTTTTGATGTCAATAAGGGCGGCATAGATCGAGGCGGTCCCTACGGCGGTAAGAAGTATTTCTCGCCGTATGGCAATCCGCGTCTGCCCGACGGGCCCGACGGCGAACACCTGCCCGATCGCCTGGCGACGGAGACCTGCAAATTCATAGACGCCAACAAGGACAATCCGTTTCTGGCGTATCTGGCTTTCTACTCGGTCCACACACCGCTGATGTCGCGGCAGGACCTTAAGAAAAAGTATGAGCAGAAGGCAAAGACGGTTGTTCACGAGGGGCCGCGATTCATCCCCGAGGGCAGGCGAGAGGCGCGGCAGGTACAGGACCATGCCGTTTATGGGGGAATGGTCGAGGCGATGGATCTGGCGGTCGGAAAGGTGCTCAAGCAGCTTGACAAGTTGGGGCTGGCTGAGAACACGGCCGTCTTCTTCATGTCGGACAACGGCGGACTTTCGACGTCGGAGGGATCACCTACGTCCAACGTCCCGCTGCGTGCGGGCAAGGGCTGGCTGTATGAGGGCGGCATCCGCGAGCCGATGATTGTAAGATTGCCCGGCGTCGTCAAGGCCGGCGCGGTATCGGATGCGGTGGTTACGAGTACTGATTTTTATCCGACAATGTTGGACCTTGCGGGGCTCAAACCAAAACCGCGGCAGCATGTCGACGGCATGAGCTTTGTCGGTGTGCTCAAACAGACAGGCTCCGGTGAGCGAGGGGCGGTTTACTGGCATTATCCGCACTACGGCAACCAGGGCGGAAGTCCGGGCGGCGCGGTCCGCATGGGCGACTGGAAGCTCATCGAGTTTTACGAAGACAATCGCGCCGAGCTGTACAATCTCAAGGACGATATCGGCGAAAAGAACGACCTTGCAGCGAAGATGCCGGAGAAGGCCAAGCAGTTAAGGGACATGCTGCACACCTGGCGAAAAGATGTCGACGCCAAGATGCCGACTCCAAATCCGAACTACAAACCGCGCACCAGATAGCGGCGAGGCCAGACAGTATAATTTTTTCAGGAGCAGATGAATGAACAGACGTGAGTTTCTTGCAGGTATCGGCGCCGGTGTCGCCTCGATGGCTTTTGCCGGATGCACAACCGCTCTGGCGAAGAAGACGCCCGGCAAAGACAGGCCCAATATTATCGTGATTATGTCCGACGAGCACAACGCCTCGGTAATCGGCTGTTACGGCAATTCGATTGTCCGGACGCCCAATCTTGACCGGCTCGCCGCCGGGGGGACAACCTTTGAGAGTTGTTACTGCAACAGCCCGCTGTGTGTGCCGTCCAGACTGTCCTTCACCACCGGTAAATACATCTCGCGGGTCGGGGCGTGGAGCAACGACTGTTGGCTCGACAGTAATGATGTGCCGTCGCTGCCGCGGATATTGACCGCCGCCGGCTACGACTCGTATCTCTGCGGCAAGATGCACTATGACAAAACGCGGCGGTACGGCTTTACGGAGATCGGCGGCAATATGAACAACAACTTCAAGACGGGCAAAGGCCGCAGACGAAAGGCCGACGACCTGACACCGAAGCCGGGCATTTCGAGCCGATTCAAAAAGTTCTATCCCGCCAACGAATCCGGCGTACTCAACCACGACCGAAAGGTTACCGCAGGCGTACTGGACTTTCTGAAAAACCGCAAGGCCGACGATAAGCCGTTCTTCCTCTTTACCGGCTACCTTGCTCCGCATTTTCCGCTGATCGTGCCGCAGAAGTACTGGGACAAGTACAAAGGCAAGGTCCCCATGCCGGTGATCCCCAGGGGGCATCTTGAGAATCTTCCGCTTAACTACAAGCATCTGCGGATAGGCTTTAACAACGAGGATGTGCCCGACGACATCGTCCGCAAAGGGCGTGAGCTTTATTACGGCCTGACCGAGTGGCTCGATAACGAAGTCGGCAAGGTATTGAAGGCCCTCGATCAGTCGGGCCTGGGCGAAAATACGGTGGTCATCTATACAGCCGACCACGGCGAGAACATGGGTGAGCACGGGCTGTGGTGGAAAAATTGCCTGTACGACACCGCCGCCCGCGTGCCCCTGATCATAAACCACCCGGCCCGGTGGAAGGGTACGAGGCGCAGAAGCGAAGCCTGCTCGCTTGTCGATGTCGTCCAGACCGTCGCCGACCTGGGCGGCACCCGGACACCCACCGACTGGGACGGCGACTCGATGGTCGCCTGGCTCGACGATTACAAGGCCGGCTGGAAGGACATGGCGGTCAGCGAATACTACGCACACTATATCGCATCGGGCTATGCGATGATCCGCATGGGTAGATACAAATACGTCTACCACACCCGACCCGACGACAGCCACGGACCCGAAAGAGAACTCTACGACCTGAAAAACGATCCCGGCGAATTCAACAACCTGGCAAAAGATCCGGCCCGCGCCGACCGCATAAAAATGATGCACGCAGCGCTCGTAGACGAAGTGGGCGAAGACCCGGAAAAAACTGAAAAACGCTGCCGGGCCGATTACGCAAAAGGCTACGACCGAAACAGGAACAATAAGAAGAAAGCGACAAAGACAAAGGTATAGGAGGCTGTTATGAGCGTGTATCGCGCAGGTTGGCTTTGGGTCATAGCTATCGGTCTTGTGGTGGGGCAAACCGGTGCACAAGAAAAGCCCGGCCACGTCAGTTGGAAAGCGTGTTCGAGGCAAAAGGCCGAGTGGTATTCGGGTCGGGAGGCGGTTCGGATTGGCGATAATGTGTTGTTGTATCAGCGGGCGAGCGGCGGCTGGTTGAAGAATACCGATCTGGCCGCGCCGTTGAGCGATTCGCAGAAGGCGAATCTCGCCAAGGCTAAATCACGAACGGACTCCACTATCGACAACGGCGCAACCATTACACCGCTGCGTTATTTAGCAAGGCTCTATAATGCCACAAAGCAGCAGCGTTTTAAGACAGCGTTTTTGAAGGGGCTGGATTACCTCTTCGACGCCCAGTACGAAAACGGCGGCTGGCCGCAGTTCTATCCCAACGCGCGCGGTTACAGCACGCATATCACATTTAACGACGGCGCCATGATCAATGTTATGACTCTGTTTTGTGAGGTGCGCGACAAGAAAAGCGAATTTGCATTTGTCGACGAACAGCGACGGGCCAAGACAAAGCGGGCGGTCGAAAAGGGTATTGAGTGCATTTTGAAGTGTCAGATTGTTCTCGACGGCAAGCGGCTGGCATGGTGCGCTCAGCATGACGAAAAGACTTTTGCGCCTCGGCCTGCGCGCAGTTACGAGAGGGCGTCGCTTAGCGGCGCCGAAAGTGTCGGCATTGTCCGGTTCCTCATGAGTATCGAAAAGCCGACGCCTGCGATTATCGCGGCCGTGGAAGGGGCGGTTGTGTGGTTTGAGCAGGCCAAAGTCACCGGCATACGCCAGACCAGCAAGCGTGCGCCTGGTACGGAGAAGGGTTACGACAAGGTGGTCGTTGCCGACGCCGACGCGCCGCCGATATGGGGCAGGTTCAACCAGATCGGCACCAACCGGGCGATCTTCTGCAGCCGCGACGGAGTCATCCGATACAGCCTCGCCGAAATCTCCTACGAAAGAAGAAACGGCTACAGTTGGTACACGAGTGCG
>JAGHBX010000096.1 GCA_021160785.1 Planctomycetota bacterium
CAGTTTGGTAGCGCGCTTGACTGGGGGTCAAGAGGTCGCTGGTTCAAATCCAGTCGCCCCGAGTGACGTAACATCGTCCGAAGCCACTGGCTAGTGGTTCCTGCCCCTTGCGGGTGGTGCGGAAAAGTTCTCCGTAATTACGGAATTGCGGAGAACCTGGCCGTTGTGTGTAAGGAGTCCGCACCGTGATCCGCATCCCCAAGTTGTGCCGCCATAAAGCCTCCGGCCGGTCGTGCGAGTCAACGGCCACGCCGTCTACTGCGGCCGTTGGAATTCCTCCCAGACCCAGGCGAAATATCACCGGGTGATCGCCGAGTTCCCAGCCTCTCCCGATGTACATCGCTCATCGCGGCGAGGAGGGCGTCGTCGGCCGTCTCGGCCAGCAGGTCCATCACGGCGTCGGCGTCCAAGCCGGCAACCAACAGCAACAAGGCCGTCACCGGCAACAGGTAAGTCGTCTTCAAAAGGAATCCGAAACCCAGTGCGCTGAGAACCCTGGCGCAAGCTGGCCAGCAGGCGGGAAACAACCCCACCGCCAACAGCGTCGCGCCGATACCGGGTAGCGTTGCCAAAGAACTCAGCCAGCCAGCTTTTCTTTGGGATGCATCAGGTGAGCAATAATCGTCGCGGTTCCCACTCGCTGCTTCCTGGACAGCCCCTTCGATCATCTCAATGGATGGCATCCCGGCACCACCGAACGTACGGCAACCAAAGCCGTAGCTCGCCCCATGCCGTTGAGTAGGATCAACGTCCCCGCCATCGATCAGCAGCTAGGCGAACCGACAAACTTCAACGCAGCGAAATCATCCCCCTGAGTCACTTCGAGCTCATTCTCCTCGGCCATAATGCCAAGCCGAACCAGCACATCTTTCATCCGCTGTACCGTTGGCTTGTGATTCGAGCAACATTCGAAATAAAGCACATCGATTCTCATCAGCATTGTCCTTCTGTCCGGTCCAGCGCCTTGAAGATGGGACAGTCATCGCTGGGCCGTCCTTGCCTGCAATCACGAGCGAGAGCCGACAATGCCGGCTTCATCCTCTGGAGCTTGCGCACTCGCTGTTCGATGTCGTCGATCCTGGCCTTGGCCAGGGCCAGAACCTTCTCGTAACGGCAATCGGACTCGACGCGCAGCTCAAGCAGTTCCTTGATTTCACGCAACGTGAAGCCGAGTTCCTTGGCATGGCGTACGAAACGGATACGATGGACCACTTCCTATTCGTACTGCCGGTAACCCGATGGCCGTCGCCCCGGTTCCTCGACCAGCCTTTCTCGTTCGTAGAATCGGATCGTCTCAACGCCGACGTCCGCTTGCTTGGCAACTTGTCCGATGGTCATCGTGCTCATGCCAGCCGCCATACACAGTATACACCCCATACCATACTACGGAGTCAAGGTGAGCCTGAAGAGGAAATCCCTGTCGTCCGCCTTGTTAACAACTCCAGCTGCTTCCGGAACCCAACGCCATTTCGAACTTGCGCCGGGTAATTGATTATTACCCAACCATTTTGACCTGAGCCGGACAGCGAGCCGGTGGCCAGGCGAAGGTGAGTTGTGGGCTTGTCCACCATAGCCCTTGGGGCGAAGGCGGCCACATCCACAAGTAGCCCGCGATGCCCGACGAGCCAGCCGTCACGACCCCATCTGACGGCCGGGCCGAGGTGGCAGCCGACTTTCCGCTGGGCCTGTGTCGCCCGGCGGCCGGCGCGCCAAGAGAACTCTCAGAAACCTCAGAAATTGGTCTCGATCTGTTCGCCGGCGAGCCACGACAGTGCCATCGGGCTACTCTTTTCCCCCTTCGATATCCAGTTGGATGTCGTAGGCCTCCCCGTCGAATTCGGTTTGCACGGAATAGCCGGAGTTGTGAAACACCGTCAGCATGGATTTATTCACCGGCAGCACTCGCGCGTAGAAACGCCGCACCCCGCGCTGGCGTGCGATTCGCGCGAGGTAGTCCATCAGGAAACTGCCCATACCCTTCTCTTGCCACTCGTCCTGCACGAGGAAAGCGATCTCCGCCCTTTGGCTCTTGGGGTCCAGAAAATATTGGGCGATGGCGACAAGTTCTTCACCGGCTGGACCTGGCACGGCGCCAACGATAGCCAGGTCATTTACGTAATCCACATTGGTCAGTTTCTGCACTGCCTGGTGCGGAAAGGTCATCGTGTGTGTGAAATAACGTGTATGCACGGACTGGCTTGACAAGGAGTACAACATTTCCGCCAAGGCCGGCTCATCCGTCGGCTTGACCGGGCGGAAGAATATCTGCGTACCGTCCTTCAAAGTATCATATTTTTCGAGTTCCTCAGGATACCGTACTTGCTCCCAGGCGAGTTCGATCTGGTCCGCCGGCAGGTAACGCTGCGTTTTAGCTGCCTCGATGAGTTCATTACGGAACTTCGGATGAGCGATATTGACGAGCGAGAGCACCCGCTCGCGAATGCTCTTTCCATGGAGATAGGCAATACCGTACTCGGTGACAACATAATGGACATCGCCGCGTGTGGTGACAACTCCCGCTCCTTCGGTAAGGTGGCTGACGATGCGCGAAATTTCTCCGTTGTCGGCGGTGGACGGCATGGCGATGATGGCCTTGCCGCCTCGACTCCGGGCGGCGCCGCGGATGAAGTCCACCTGCCCGCCAATTCCACTGTAGAACTGATATCCCAGCGAATCGGAGCATACCTGGCCGGTCAAGTCCACTTCCAACGCCACATTGATGCCGACCATCTTGTCGTGCCGACTGATGACAAAGGGATCATTGACGTATTCAGTAGGCCTGAAGTCGAAGAGCGGGTTTTCGTTGACGTACTCATAGAGACGCTGTGAACCCATGCAGAAACTGGCGACAATCTTCCCGCGGTTGATGGTTTTTTTCGAGCCGGTGATCGCGCCACATTCGATCAGGTCCATTATCCAATCGCCGAACATCTCCGTGTGAATGCCGAGTTCCTTCTTATCGCAGAGGCATTCAGCCATCGCCTGAGGGATTCGTCCGATGCCGCATTCGATCGTACTTCCGTCCTCGACCAGTCGGGCTATGTTCTGCCCGATACGGTGGAGTGTTTCGTCCAATTCGATAGGCGGGACGGTGATCATCGGCTCGTCGTGTGATACGAGCATGTCGATGTTGTTGACGTGGACGAACGAATCGCCCATTGTCCGGGGCATGTTGGCGTTGACCTGGGCGATCACATATTTCGCGTTGGCGACGGCGGACTTGACTATGTCCACGGAGACGCCGAAGCTGCACAGTCCGCTGCGATCCGGCGGAGAGACGGACACCAGCGCCACGTCGATGGGTATTCGTCCCGTTTCGAACTCGCGCGGGATGTCCGACAGGAAGATCGGGGTGTAATCACCGATACCGTTCTCCAGCGCGTGGCGGACGTTGTCGGCGACAAAGAAGCTGTTGGTCTTGAACCTGTCACGAAACTTTTCATCGACGTAAGGCGCCGAGCCCATTGTCAGCAGATGGATAATGCGTGCGTCGTAGACGTCTCGGGAGTGGAAAACCAATGCATCTACGAGGTACTGCGGCTGCCCGCAGCCGGTCCCGATAAAAATGCTGTTTCCAGGCTTGATAAATCGCATGGCTTCGGTGGCCGTTCCGATCCGGTCGGCATACGTTTTCTTCCAGTCAAAATCCTGCATATGAATCCTCGGTCATATTTTCTCAACGCTGATTCTGGCGTCCACGGCTATCGCCGTTGTGCCTTTGGGTCCCACCACAAAGGGATTGATGTCCATTTCCTGGATCTCCGGAAAGGCGGTGACCAACTGACTGAGTCGCTGGATCCCCTCGGCGATGGCCTCGACGTCCACACCCTCTTGCCCGCGAACGCCCCGGAGAAGCTGGTATGCCTTGGTACGCACGAGCATGTCCCGCGCCTCATCGGCTGTGATGGGCGCCAGATAAAAGGCAACATCTTTGAGCACCTCGACCGTAATGCCGCCCATGCCGAACATCAGCAAAGCACCAAAATGCGGATCGCGGTTCACCCCCAGGATGACCTCTACTCCGCCGGCGCACATCTCCTGCACCAGAACGCCGAGGATTTCGGCATTCGGCGCCTTCTTGGG
>JAGHBX010000380.1 GCA_021160785.1 Planctomycetota bacterium
CGCCATCACGATCATGCCTATTATCAGACCATAAAGCGACAGGTGGTGCTCGCCGTATTCCCTCGCCGCCGGCAGCAGTTCGTCGAACGAGATAAAGACCATGATACCCGCGACCGAGGCAAACAGGACGCCGAAAACCACTTCATTGAAAAAAGTCGCCAAAACCGCATAGCCGATGAGCGCCCCCGCAGGCTCGGCCAGGCCCGACAGGAAGGAGTAGGCAAAAGCCTTCTTTCGACTGCCCGTGGCGTAATAGATCGGGATCGAAACGGCAATCCCTTCCGGGATGTTGTGGATGGCTATTGCAACCGCGATGGCGATTCCGAGCCTGGTGTCTTTTAACGCACTTGCAAACGTCGCCAGCCCCTCCGGAAAATTGTGGATGGCAATGGCAAGAGCGGTAAACATGCCCATTCGGTAGAGCTTCCTGAACTTCTCGGCTAGCACCGGGTCGTCCATCTCCTCGGCCTTGTGAATCTCATGCGGATTCTCGAAGGAAGGAACCAGCTTGTCGATTATCGCGATAAACGCCATACCCGAGAAAAACGCCAGAACCGTCGCCCCATAGCCCACGCGAAGACCCAGCACGTCAGTCAGACAGTCCTTGGCCTCGAAGAAAATCTCAACGAATGAGACATAGATCATCACCCCGGCCGAGAAACCCAACGCCACCGAAAGGAACCTCGTGTTCGTGCGTTTTGCAAAGAACGCCAGGAAGCTGCCGATACCAGTCGCCAGACCCGCAAAAAGCGTCAAACCAAACGCCACAAGCAATGTTGTCAGATCAACATCCATGTTCCACCCAACGCCACAAACATTTTCTGCATTATTGTCTTATGTGGACAGTATTTCAAGGAAAAAAACTGTTAAGTCATCCGCCCGCTCAGGGGGCGGTTGTCAGTTTGTAGAGTCGCAGCATACTCGGCCTGGGTAGCGGGCCTTTGCGCGCGCGGTCACGATTTCTGCCCAAGGTCTCCCATCGCAGGACATATTTTACCCCCTTGCCATCCGAAGCGCCCGAATCGGAGCCCCAGCGAACCTGCATACCCGCAAAATCCGATTCGACCTTGCTCAATCGCCCGGGCCGATCCGACTTCCTGGAAATCATGCCCACGGGCTTTAGCGTCTTTTCGTCCAATCGCCATATCCCTGAGCCGTATTCCTTATGACGGTACGACAGACTCACAGTACCCCCGGATTCAGGCTTTACCGACCCCAACCGAATACCGAAGTTAATCGAACCGCCGCCGCTGAAATACCATCGCCATTTCCAGTCGCTGATCAGATACGTCTTCCACGACTCATTCTCCCATCGTGCCGCGTAAGCCTGCGTATTGCCGTCGGCATCGAACTTGTGGTAGGCGATTATCACGCGACCCTTCGAGTCAAAGCCGATACTCCCCGTGCCGTTGATCAGACCGCCCTTGACCGGGATCGGGTCTATCACGACCCCTTCGGTGTCCGTCGTAATGGGCAGATCGATGGCGACGCCGTCCGCCCTTTGCCAGTGGACGAGGTCTTTGCTCCTGGCGTAAGACAAATCGTGATTCGTCGCACAGTCCGGCGTATCGCGCCAGACCCAGGTCAGGTGAAACCAGCCGTCCGACCCTTTGACGGGACCGATCGGATAGGCGTTCATCCTGCCCCGTCCGTCGGTCAGAGGCTTGTCCAGCAGCCGCCTCCACGTCTGCGTCTCAGGATCGTAAACATTGTAGATTTCAATGCCGTTGCCGCTGCCGCCGTCGCGATAGCGGAATATGAACTCACCGTCGGCCCCGCGAATAAACACCGGGTACGTACAGCGGTTCTCCTTTTCACCGGTCATGGCGTCTATTCGCTTGAAACTGGTCCCGTCATAAGGCCGCCCCGTCCTGAAATAGATCAACGGCGCACAATGCATATTCCCGGCAAGATGAACGTACCCCTTACTGTCGACCGCCATCTTGATGGAATTATGACTGTCCCAGCCGACCCTGGAATCCAGCTTTTGATATTGCCATTTATCCGAATCCAGCCGCCGCGACGCCACCGTCATCCGCCTGTCGGCGTCATAGTAACCCACATACTGATATTCACCGCTCGTAAGCAGACAAAATCCCACAGGATGACCCGACCAGACCTTTGAAATATCCAGACACTCGACAACCTGACCATGCCCCGTAGCAGAGGCGTCCTGACAGACTACCAGGGCAGCCGCCAATAACAGCAAACAACATAACGTCGGTAAAGCTCGTGAAATCTTCATCTCTTCCGTCTCCTTGAACCGGTCCGCACCCATTCTACAGGATCGACCTTGTAATAACCCTTCAACTCATCATAAAGCTCAGGGTGCTTGCGTTGCATCTGCCTGGGCTTTTCGAAAAATGCTTCCGTTATGACCGCAAAGAATTCCGCAGGATTCGTCGCGCCGTACTTGTTCATTGCCGAGTGCCTGTGTTCCCTCGTCTTCTTGCAAAGCGCCTCGTATTCGGCACTCAGCACGCCGGCCCAGGTGATATAGCTTGACCGATGTTCGAGGATGGGAGCGCCGTCGGCGGCGCCGTCTTCCTGGTCGAGCTGGTGAGAAAACTCGTGCATGACCACGTTCCTGCCGTCATGGATATTCCTCGCCCCGCCCATGACGCTGTCCCACGCTAAGACGACGGGCCCGTTCTGCCACGACTCGCCGAGCCGAACGCTTCGGCCTTCGATCACCATCACGCCGTCGTAGGATGTCTGCTTTGCTATGTAGGTGTGAGGATAGACGTAGATGGTCTTGAGCTTCTTAAAAAACTTCGTCTTTCGATTCAGCAGCAGCATGCACGCCTGCGCCGCGATTGTTACCCTGATTTCGTCGGTCATCTCCAGGTCCTGACAGCCCTTGAAAGTTTTCTCGGCGCAGAACACATTGACAAGCCCGCAAAGCTGATCTTTCAACTCACCCGGCAGGCGATTATAAAGAGGAATGTTCTTTTCTATGTGCCTCTTCCAGTCGTCGGGGAAAGGCGCACGCATCAACTTATCGCGTCGCGCATCTCGAGCCTTGCGCCTTGCAGCCACAATCGCCACAAGCATAGCTGCTGCCACAGCCGATCCTATAATTGTCGGAATCATTCCAATCTCCTTTGACGAACTGGTATATACTGCTTACGATTGCCGATTCCCGTTTGTACGCGGGCAAGTATTGTCCGTGTCACGCCCGCCGGTCAATGCACAATATACACTAATCGCCGCCAGGCGTCCACTCAAAAGACCGCTCAGGCGATGGAGCAACCGCATAAAGAACTTCTCAAGCCGGGCAAATCGTTTAAAGAAATTATCGGCTGTGCTCGCCGGGGACAGATCGAATGCAAACAAAATTTCCCTTGCATTATCCCGCCAAATCCGGCAAAGTCAGTTTGCCGAATGGCGCAGCGGCGTGTTATCTGGAAGCCATATAAACAGAAGTTCGGAATGCGAAAAAACATCGGACACAGTCATGGGAAAGCAGAAACGAAAACTCACTCCCGCAGAGAAGGCGGAGAAGAAGCGTCGGCAGGGAGAGTATATGACCGTTTACATGAACGGAAAGCAGAAGCGGGTCAAGCGTCCTCCGACCATTGACGGGATTTCCGTTGACGAGTTCATCAGAAGAAACGCTGATCCGATCTGGCTTCATCAAAACGGGATGTATGAAGAACTCCATCAACTGGAATTAGCAGAAGAGAATTCCCAACCAGAACCTGCACGCGATTCCAGAAAGGCTGGCCAGCCTACCAACGAACTGCCTTTCTGAAACGCGTCCGGTCAACGTTAAATAGCAAATTGAGAATGCGGCAGCGGAGTTTTTTGAGAGCCCGCCTACGGCTTTACCTTTCAAATTTTACCTTTTAGTTAATTTTATTTCCCACTCTGCTTAAATTGAGTTGGCCATTCTTGTTTAAAACCTACATCGATACTTGTCACCTGGATTACCTTCCCATCGTCTATTTGTTTTGCGGAATCAATGTCATATAAAGCCAGGTTCTTGCCGTTATTAAAAAGACTTTTGTATTGGATTCCATCAAAACCGTTCGTTTTGAAGAGTTCGGCGATGATTTGAGTTGGTACATAATCGGCAATTTTATCATCATGTTCAACCGGTTCAGAGAATTCCTTATCGATCCACCGCCATATAGTTTTTATAGCTTCTTCTGGTGTTGGAGGTGTTAATTTCCAGAGCTTGTCCAGGTCGGCCACACTAACATCCATTGGGTTTATTTCGCCACAAGAACAATCTATTACTTTTAATTCTCTAAGCGTTTCAAATTGGGCGACAGTTACACAAGAGCCAACCCACGGACGAACTTCAGATATAGCGGTTTTTTCGTCTGTTGCGAGGTATAAACATGGTATCCCCTTCGAGTTTATCCTGCCTTCGGATGCCTTATCTGTAAAAGGTTTCATTCGTTCAGATGAATAAGGAACTACATTATAAGCAATGATTGTACCGTCAGCGTCACAAGCGGGCCAATCACCACAACCCAGTTGAGCACGCCAAAATTTTTGCCCCTTGGGAATAATTTGGATGCGTTCTTGGGCAGTAGCTAATATCCCATTAAAGAATGCTTGAGTATCATTGTCGTGGAAATATCTTTCTTCTTGTTTACTCTTGTATCTAAAAGATAGGAAATCCTTCCAAGATACGGACATTTTTAATTCTCCCTATGCCAAGTTTCCCGATCTTAATCTTATATCCGATATGAAAAATCCTTTCTGTAGCAAAATCATAATACAACAGCTATCGTATTTCAAGCTTCGCTTTGGCCGGTCTTAATGGTTCATCCGGAAAATGAGTAGGTTTCCAGTGCTTTCGGAAGTAGTTAAGAGAAAAATCGTTTGGGCAGATGCTCAAATTTGGGGCATGGGGGGGGAATTTTAGCATCTGGGGCCCCGGGCGATTTTTCTCGGTCGTTCAATATGCCCATTCACCTACGCATTATTCGGATGTACCAAATCTTCGTGTTCCTTCTTAACTTCGTGGTGAATTTTATTTAATATTGGACATCTACCAAACTTTCTGGTATAATGCGTTGCAGAATTGAGGACAAGGCAACACCGAAAACAGGGGGAAAGGGGGGGGGCAAGCCATGCCCACGCAGCCG
This sequence comes from Planctomycetota bacterium, assembly GCA_021160785.1. Taxonomy (GTDB): domain Bacteria; phylum Planctomycetota; class Phycisphaerae; order Sedimentisphaerales; family Anaerohalosphaeraceae; genus B28-G16. Next base: position 5,103 of record JAGHBX010000380.1, read on the forward strand.
CTATATCACGTTTCGAGCCAGGAATTCCAAGATCCGGATTTCCCAAGAGTTTATCCCGATTCATCGGGAACCTGTCGGGCCGTATTATGCAAAACAAACCCAATTTCCGCCCCACAGCACCATCCCATCGACCCAATTATACGAAACGAACCCAATTCCACCATTCCAGGTGTCCCGCTACCCCCTATTTCAGCGAAACGAACCCAATTTGCCGACCGTCGCCATCCCACCGGCCTCACCACGCCTGATTATGCGAAACGAACCCAATCCCCCGTACTGCTGGCGTCTCGCCGCCTTTTCCACCCCCAAATATGCAAAACAAACCCAATCTGCCGTACCCCCCACCAATTATACAATCTACAATCC
>JAGHBX010000526.1 GCA_021160785.1 Planctomycetota bacterium
ATCTGCGGCCATCTGCGGATAGATGTGGTTTTTGGTTGACAAATCGGTTGCGGGCGGGTTAGATGATTGGGAAGTGAAAATTGCGGATTTTGGGGTTTTTGTTGGCAAAGATGCGAAAAAGATTTTTTGGCACAGCAAATCGAGCTAAACGCGTGTGGGCAATAAGGTTACGTTGCCTAAATTGGGGTCTGACCCCTTTAATTATTCTAGTGGTACTATTTGCCTTTTCGAAATGGCCGGAATAGTCTTGCAAAATTGGTAAAGTTGCCAATATGCCTCATAGGAAATACACCTTTTTCCACAAAACCAACATCTTCTATGGAATAAAATGCATCAGGATTAAACTTCTTGATCAAGTTGACCACACTTAGAGTTTCTCGCCGTGGCACAATTGTAAAAACTAGTCTCACTTGCCCCGACACTCCGTGTCCATCAATGCTGGTGGCTCCGTAGTCGGCAGATTTAAGAGATTCTACTAACGGCAGTGCGTCTTTTTTCGTAATGACTCGGATAAGCACTATGCCCAAGGATAATTTTTCGGCTATGCAGATACCGACAAAGTTCCCCATGGCAAATCCACCTGCATATGCAAAATAGCAGGCAGGATTAGAGAGGTTTTTCATGATCTGGCCTATCGCCAGCAGCCAGATAAGTATCTCAAAAAAACCAACAATCGGTGCCAGATACTTCAGTCCTCTTGAGACAAATATCACACGAACGGTTCCTATGCTTACATCAGCAACTCTCGCTGAGAAGATTAGAAGCGGCAAAATCATCCACGAGTAAAACCCAGAATTTGAAAGTAAAATGTTCCCCATACAACGCTTGCTTCCGATTAAACATCTTTTTCTGGAATAATTAAAGGGGTCAGACCCCTTTTGTGGGTCTTCCTCTTGGTCTCAGCGTCGATTCCAGCCCTAACATTGCCGCTGTTGTCATTATCCAATCGTCCGAGCCCATTGGTCGGCCTCTTTTGATGCAAGTCTCGATCGCCTGGCGATCTTTTTTCGGCATATTGGCCGCCTTGTCAACAAGTTTGGTCCATCGCTTGGGCAAGTCCATCGGGCCTTTACTCAAGACGATCGGCTTTTCATCGCCCAGCCTGATCGCCAGGCTGCTCCACGGCCAATCCGCACTTCGCTCAACGGCGCCGGCCCGCAGCGAATTGGACTCAACATATCGCATCAGCGTAAGATAGTACGAACTCGACTCCACGGGAAAACTCTTGAAGCGCCCCTGGTACACATGGCCTATACCCACCGTCCTGTGCGAGGCATGCCAGCGGCCGGTATGAGTAACGGTAATCCACTTCATAAACTCGGACAAATCACCATCCTCTCGCGGCCACAGCACAAGATGCCAGTGGTTGCTCATTATGCAGTAGCCGCAGATACGCATCGCGAACCGCTCTGCACCCTCCGCCAGAATCTCCTCAAACGCCTCGAAATCACGCCGCTTTTTGAAAATGCGCAACCGCCCATTCGCCCGATTAAGAACGTGATAAACGATGTCGCCCTTAGCAATGCGTTTCGGTCTTGCCATAATCGCCGATTATACACTGTCGCCGGCGTCCGTCAAGAGGAGGGGGTCGGACCCCTTTAGTTATTCTGGCGAATACGGACGGGATGGGCTCGCCACTAACACCAACTATAAGCACAACTTACACTGCTTTTTGTCTTTTGACACAGACAAGACTTGACATTTCAGCAAAATAGCAGACAATGCCCGTTTCGCAGGCGGTTTGCGTATGTATGTCGGATTTTGACCGGAGATGATGGCATGGATGACCATAAGGTACAATCATTCACCCGAATATTCCGCTATGTCTGGCCTCAGTGGCCTCGGCTTGTGGTGATCATCGTCAGTGCAATAGTGATTGGAGTGCTGTTTTCGCTGAGTTTCATGACGATTATGCCGCTGCTAAAGGTCATGATGGGGGAAGAGGGTCTGCACGGCTGGATCGACAGAAAGACGTGCGACAGCCGCTACGGGATGGATTTCTATGTGCCCGACACCAGCGACTATGTCGCCAGCGAGAGCAAAATAGCTTATTATCTTCGTGTAACCAGTGTGGCCCCGAACAGTCCTGCCGACGAGGCCGGCATCCGACCGCAGGACAGGATCATCGGTGCCGGAAAGTTCTGGAGACAGAGCGAATCGGATGAAATCAGCTCCGTCGATCTGCTTATGGAACTTGCCATGGTCGGGCAGGATCAGCCCATAACAATTGAGATTCTCCGCGATACAGAAGGTCTTGGCGCGGCCCCGTTTACAGTTGAATTACCGACTCAGTTGCCCGACAAAATGTTGCGCAGAATGAAAGTCGGTCTTGCGGATCATGCACAGCGAACGGTCGGTTTTCTCCCGCGGGACCCGGCCAGCGCCAACAAGGCGGATGCTGTTATCTTCATCATTTTTGTAATGGCGGGTGTCACCGTCGCCAGGTGTTTAGCAAGGTTTTGGCAGGGCTACCTTGCTGAAAAGGTGGTGCAGGTTTCCATCGCCAACTTGCGCAACGACGCATTTGCCCACGTGATGGAGGTTCCGGTGGGCTATTTCGCACAGAAGGGAACGAGCGATACGATAAGTCGAATTGTCGGCGACACGTCGTCAGTGGGCAAAGGTGTGAAGATTCTGTTGGGCAAGGCTCTTCGTGAACCGTTAAAAGCGATAGGCTGTCTTGCGGGCGCGGCGATGTTCAGTTGGCAGCTTACACTGATCTTTCTGACGTGTGCGCCGGTGACAATCGGGCTTTTTGGGGTGTTGGGCAAGAAGATAAAAAAAGCGACCAAGCGATCCCTGATGAGCAGTGCTGTTATGCTGGGCAGGCTGCAGGGGGCGATAAACGCACTTCGCGTGGTGAAGGTATACAATCGGCAGAAACATGAGACAACTGCATACTCGGCGGTCAACAAACGGTTCCTCCGGCAGGTTCTTCGCATAGCAAAAGTCCAGGCGGGCACGAACCCGCTGATGGAGGTTCTTGGGATGTTTGCCATGGCGGCGGCGCTTATTGTGGGTTCGCTATGGGTCTTCGACCCGACCAAGAACATGGGTGCAAGCGAGTTTCTTACCCTGCTTGTTCTGTTGGGAACGTCTGCTGAATCGATCCGGAAAGTGAGCGACGTCTGGAACAGGATCCAGCAGGCAAATGCGGCGGCTGAAAGGGTGTACGGCATCATAGACGAGCCTGTCGAGCACGAAGCCGATGACGCGGTTGAATTGGCGCCGCTGAGCAGTACGCTGGAGTTCAAGGATATTGTCTTTACTTATCCCGGCAACGACAAACCGACACTGAATCGAATAAACCTTACGGTTGACGCCGGTCGGACGGTTGCGGTTGTCGGGCCGAACGGCTCGGGCAAGACGACGCTTGTGAATCTTATTCCAAGGTTTTACGATGTTGACACGGGTGAGATTTTCCTGGACGGCGTCGACATTCGCGGCGGGACATTGAAAAGCCTTCGCGATCAGATCGGGATGGTAACGCAGAATGTGGTCGCCTTTAACGATACGATCGCAGCGAATATCGCCTACGGTCGGCCCAATGCGACGAGAGAAGAGATAATCGCCGCGGCGAAGCGTTCATATTGCCACGAGTTCATAGAGCCTTTGCCCGATGGGTACGATACGATGATCGGCGAACAGGGCTCGGGCTTTAGCGGGGGGCAGCTTCAGCGAATCGTGATCGCCCGGGCGATTTTGAAGAATCCCGCGATTCTCATTTTCGACGAGGCAATGAGCCAGGTCGACGCCGACAGCGAGTCGAAAATTCACAAGGCGATGGAGGATTTGATTGCCGACAGAACATGCTTTGTCATCGCCCACAGATTCAGCACGGTAATATCCGCCGAATTGATCGTGGTAATGGACGAAGGACGCATCGTGGCGAAAGGAACACACGAAGAGCTGGTCGAGAAATGTATGTTATATCGAAATCTCTACGAAACACAGTTGATGGTGCCGGAGAGCGCCTGATACTTCAAGAAGTGTGCAAGAAAACGGCGGGAGCAAAACGAATATGCTTAACATAGGAGTTATAGGTTGTGGATACTGGGGGCCCAATTTTCTCAGGAATTTCTATCAGTTGGAAGACCCCGACTATGAAAGACAAATTACAAAAACTATACTATGAAATTACTTGTCATTACAAATAATCCCGATCGGGCGGGGCTGCCGTAATTTTGTTTGAGGTTGAGCATGTATGAAAAACACGATGGAATTGGAACCAATAGTGTCTGCGCGGGCCAGTCAACGCTGGAGAAAGCAAGGGTCTATGGCAAGACACGATTCTCGAAGCGTCCCAAGATGCGACGACTTGGTCCAAGGATGCCCACTGTATCGAAACCTTTACGGAACCCAACTGCTGGTGCCCGGGAAGTAGACTTGGAGAGTTTATGCGAGCCGCATGTGCTATGGATGACAACAGGAAAACGGTTGCGTTGCTTTGCTTGAAATACCAAGGTGGGTCGCTTCCTCTGGAAGGCCCATTTCTTGGGCTTGATGCGACCAAATACAGGAAGATCTGCATCTACCTGAAAACGGACGCCAATCTCCCTACTCCCGTCGAAGAGAAAGGCTGCCATTCATACTACATGTCGAGACTCCGGGCGTTTCGGATATTTAACTTTTTCGTTGTGTGGAAGCTCGCAAAAGTACTTCGCTCCGAACGAGTTGACATCCTCCATTGTCAGCGGCATCAGGCGACAGTTTATGGTGCGATCGCGGCAAGACTGGCCAAAACCAGAGTCGTGCTTGCGCATGTCCATGGCCTCAACAGGAGCAGGAGACTTCGACGCAGACTTATTAATGTTCTGGTGCTGCGATGGGTAAACAA
>JAGHBX010000581.1 GCA_021160785.1 Planctomycetota bacterium
CGATACCATAGATCGCGTTCGTGATGCGGTGAGCTGCCCGATAGGAATGAAACTGCGGATGAGTTTTGACGACGACGAATGCTCGCAAGACAATTTCCGGCACATCTGCGAGCATGCCCACCGCCAGGGCGTGGATTTGCTGACCATACATGGGCGAACGGTTATGAAGAAATATCGCGGCAAGGCCGACTGGGGGATCGTCAGTGAGATCAAGCGGGCGTATCCTGAGATGACGGTGTTCGGAAGCGGCGACCTGATGGACGCCGAGACGATTTGCCGGCGCATTGAGACGTCGGGCGCCGACGGCGTTGCGATCGCACGCGGGGCTATCGGCAACCCGTGGATATTCGCCGAAGCTCGTGCGATGCTGGAGGGCAGAGAAAAACCGCCGGCTCCCACGCTGCAGGAACAGGGTTCGGTGATGCTGGAGCATTATGAAATGATCCGTGGCTATCGGCCCGAGAGAAAGGCCGTCGCCTTCTTTCGCAAGTTCGTCGCCGGCTACTGCAAACGCCACCCCGAACGCAAAAAAGCTCAAATGGAGATCATCGCCGCCAGGACGAAAAACCAACTCGTCGAGGCCGTCACACGCTGGTACGACCTCGGCGGATATTGAAGTATTTGTGGTTCATCCGCTTAATGGGTAGGTAGAGCCTGTCCGAGTTTTCGGTTTTTTCATTTCTGGCGGCAGATCCTTAGTCAGACAAGGCCGGATATATTCCGGTTGCAGAAAGCACACAAACAAGGAGCCGGCGGCGAAATGCTGCCGGCTCTTTTCATTAGAGCCCTGCGCCAAAAGCAATATTTGACGATTGCCGCGGGGACAGTAGCCGATATAATGGGAGGCTATGGCGAAGCGTGAAGTTAAGACATTTAGTGTCAGTGAGGCCAATACGCTGGTGCGTTCGGCGTTGGAGGAGAGGCTGCCTTCGCGGATGATCGTTTCCGGCGAGATCAGCGACTGGAAGCACCATTACAGCGGGCACTGTTATTTCAGCCTGAAGGATGAAGGCAGCCAGTTGCCGTGCGTGATGTGGGCCAGCTCATTCAAGAAGGTGAAGTTTGCGCCCGAAAACGGTATGGCGGTGTTGGCGAAGGGGCATATCGAAGCGTATGTTCCGGGCGGTAAATATCAGTTCTATGCTAACAAACTGGAGCCGGCGGGGGTGGGATCGCTGCAGTTGGCGTTTGAACAGATGGTCAAACGCCTGCGGGCGGAGGGTCTCTTCGCCGACGGGCACAAAAAGCCCATCCCTTCGTATCCCATGCGAATCGGGATTGTGACCAGCGAGTCGGGAGCGGCGATTGTCGATATCGCCGACAGCATCTACAATCGCTGGCCGTGTGCGAGGATGTTTCTGTATCCTGCGCCGGTGCAGGGCGCCGGCGCCGGCGACAAGATTGCCGCGGCGATAAGGAATATCAACCGTCGCAACGGTCAGTTGCGGCTCGATGTTTTGATTGTCGGCCGCGGCGGCGGGTCGCTGGAGGATTTGTGGGCGTTCAACGAAGAGGCCGTTGCAAGGGCGATCTATGATTCGGCGATTCCGGTGATCAGTGCGGTCGGACACGAGGTGGACGTTACGATTGCCGATTTTGTGGCGGACGCCCGTGCGTCGACGCCGACCAAGGCGGGTATGATTGCCGTGCCGGATATGGTCGACGTTCTCCGGCGGATTGACCAGGCGGGTGTGCGACTGGCCGCCAATGTGCGCGGCAAGACCGACCTGTCCCGCCAACTCCTTGCGACGATCCAGGCGAGCGTCATGTTCCGCAATCCGCAGTGGATTGTAAACAATGCCGCCCAGACGCTCGATGAGCGCACCATGCGTCTGGCGGATTCGGCGAGGGGACTGTTCGCGAACCTGCGTCGCCGTCTGGAACAGGCCCGCCTTCGGATAGGCCGTATCGAACCGCACCGGCTTGTGGGGGCCAAACGAATCGAAACCCACCAGCTTGCAAGTCGGGCGCTGGCGGCTGTCAAAAGCGTTCTTTCAAAAAAGCAGTTGCAATTGACCGCCGCCGCCAATAGATTGGAGACGCTGGACCCCAGGTCGGTCCTGGACCGCGGATACAGCATCACGACGAATCAGCGAACGGGCAAGGTTATAACCGCCGCGGCGGACGTGAAAGTCGGCGATATGATCAATACCGAACTTGCCCGACAGGCAAAGATCGAAAGTGAAGTGAAAGAAGCAAATCAGCCGGCGCCGTAACAGCGCCGGCGCAGAAAAATTGACAGAGATCGAACATGGCTAAAGCGACAAAAGATGAAACCGGCGAACTGGGCTTCGAAGAGGCGATAAGGCAACTGACAGAAATCGTCAGCGGCATCGAGAGCGGGCGTGCGTCGCTGCAGGATAGTCTCGGTGAGTACGAACGGGGCATGACGCTGATCAAGCGATGCAAGGAGATACTGACGGCCGCCGAAAAGCGAATCGAAAAGATATCCGCCTCGGCACAAAATGAGAGCAAAGATGCAGGCGACAAACCGGCAGAAGATGAAAATGACGAATCCGGCGAACTCTTCTGACATGCCCCATACTAAATACTAACGGCTAAATGCTGTATTTGCGAGCGTGGCGGAACTGGCAGACGCGCAAGGTTTAGGTCCTTGTGTCCTTCGGGACGTGGAGATTCGAATTCTCTCGCTCGCAGTCCTTTATTGGCAAGGACTTACGACAGTTTTGACTGTCGAAAACAGCCCTGTTCTTACACCCCTCCGGAGAAAAAATGTGCTGGGTCTGAATCCTACCCCCTGTTTTTGAGATAAATTTGCAAAGTGATTAGTCCAGTGTTGTTGGATGAGGCAGTAAATCATTGGATGGATTTCTGTCAGGGGTATACGGAGGAAACGGCAAGGCTGTATATCCGTGAAGTGCAGGGTTTCATAGCTTTCCTGCCTGACAGTGTGGCTTATATTACCGACCTGAGCAGGTTTCATATTAACAGCTATCTCAATTTTCAGATGGGCAGGGGTCTCGTCAATAAGACCGTCAATAATACGATGTGCGCCTGAATGATGATGCTATGGAGGTTCTGAAGCAGATGAGGGAAGGCCGGAAGGTCAGACCCGCTGATACCGTGTTCCTGGCCGCGGATGGTGAGCCACTGACACGGTTTGTTCGTAAGACTTTAGCCGAGTGAAGCAAATATTTTTGAAAATTCTTTGAAAAGTTCATATTTTAGACTTGCGCGGTCGTGTATTATGTGTATAGTTCAGCTTGATGAGCATAAAAGCTGGACAAAACATATTAGCTGGGATTGACTTTGCGACAGGGCTGACAGAACAGCAGGCTGAGCAGATTTATGAGCAAGGTAAAGAAGCGGTTATCTTTGCGTTATTACAGTTTGCTAAGATAGCGGCTGAACCAAAGCTGAACAATCTGCCTGTTGCGATAGCGGCCGATCCTTCTACGCCTTCTGCCCCAATTGCCGAAAAGCAGTGGAGCCTGTGATAACTGAAGTATTGCCGAAAGCATCTATTGGTAACGGAATACTGGTGCTGAGTGCCTGGCTTCATTATTCGTTGGGTAATACGATATCACAAATACTTGAGGTGTTCAATTTTCACCTTCAGTTTAAGATGTCGGCAGGCGGACTGGTGCAGATGTGGCACCGATTAGCGGATATACTGTGGCAATGGTACGAAGAGATTACCGAGGATATTCAAAATGCAGGCGTGCTGCATGGCGATGAGACCGGATGGCGTGTAAACGGCAAGACGCACTGGTTATGGTGCTTTACGAGTAAAACAGCGACGATATTTACAATTGAACGGTCTCGTGCAGGACCGGTGGTATTGAAGTTTATAAAAGACTATTTTGACGGCGTGTTCGTAAGTGACTTCTGGTATGCTTATAATATGCTGACGTGCGCTAAACAGAAGTGTCTTGTACATTTATTGCGGGAGTTGAAACGGGTATGGAAATATAAAGACAGCAGTGGCGATTGGGCGCAGTTCAGTAAAAAACTAAAACGGATGATGCGTGATGCGATAAGGCTGTCAAAACGTCCCGATGAACTGGACAAAGAAACGTACAAGCGTCGGCGTGAACGTCTTGAGAAGCGTTTGAACCTTTTTATCGAATACGACTGGTCGAACAAGAATGCCAGGCGACTGATCAAAAGGCTCAGGCGCCATCGGTCCGAATTGTTTACGTTTTTATATAATACGGATGTTCCGTTTGATAATAATTTCGGCGAGCGGAGTATTCGCGGTGCGGTGATAATGCGAAAGAACAGTTTTAACAATCGGAGCCAAAAGGGTGCTATGACGCAGTCGGTCCTGATGAGCGTGTTTTTTACGATCAAACAGCGAGGCCTTAACCCGGTCGCCACAGTGAAAAAAGCCCTGAAGACATACACAAAAACCAGCAACCTGCCAACATTAGTAGAATTAACTGCTTCAGATGGCTAAAATGTTACCGAAATATTTAGACGGCTGGGATGATGAAGGCATTACCTTTGTTTTCGGCATCAACGCCATGCCTAATTTAGTCAAGATAGCCGAAAACCTGCCGGAGACGGCCTATACAGAGCTTATAGTTGGCGATGCAAATAACCGGTGCAATCAGGAGAATTTGATAGAGCAGTTAAAAAATGGTGTCCAGGCAATGCGTATGCCGGTTGACAATCTGGTCAGTAACTGGGCCTATATGGTAATGGCCTCATTGGCATGGAATCTGAAAGCGTGGTACGCCTTGTTGCTGCCGACTAAAGGCCGGTGGCATAAAAAACATAAGAGCCAGAAGCGAAAAGTACTGCGGATGGAATTCAAGAAATTCCGCAATTTCTTTATCATGCTGCCG
>JAGHBX010000220.1 GCA_021160785.1 Planctomycetota bacterium
ACAGGAAACTCGTTGTGGACACGGGCAATCTCCTCAAGGGCCGGACGCCCCAGGATGTGCTGAAATTAACCATTATCTTCCAGGCCCTTTCAATACTCGAGTATGACGTCGCCAACCTCAACGCCGACGAATTTTCGCTTGCGACGGAACTGGGTCTCGTCGCCGGCGGTGGTTTCAGGATAATCACCGCGGCTGCCGACGCCGATGCTCAAACAAGGCCCTCTTACTCGAAGACTTTGCGCATTGGCGGTGGGACCGTTCGGGTTCGGGTTGCTGCGGCCAAGGCGCAAACGGCAACGGCCGATTCGCTCCAGTCGCTTTTTGCTGGGGCGCAGGTTGACCTGGCACTGAACATTTTGATCATAGATGACTGCTCGCCGGAGATCGCCGATCGAATCAAGCTTTGCGACGCGGTCGATGTGGTTGTCTGCCCGACAGCGTCGGATGAACCCCGGATCGTCGACAAGAAAAGCGACAGGCCGTTGTTCGTTTCGGCAGGGCGATTGGGCAAGTATTTCGGAAAACTGACTGCCCAGCTTACGGCCGATAATCAACTGCGGCTCTACTTTGATAAGGTCGCTATCGAGGAGAAACTGCCTGAGGATGAGACACTGGTGCAGTTGTACGAAGATTACAAGATGATGGTCCGGGATGAAGGACTCCTGGAGGCTTATTTGCGTGTGCCCCTGCCCGACGGGCTTAAGTACCTCGGCTCGGAAAACTGTCATTCCTGCCACGGCTACGAACACGACAAATGGGCAACAAAGGCACATGCTCATGCGTATGAAACTTTGGTAAAGGTCGGTTCGCAGTATGATCCCGAATGTGTCGGATGTCATGTTGTGGGCTTTGGTTATGAGTCCGGGTTCATATCCGAAACAAGCGCTAAAGATCTGCGCAATGTCGGTTGTGAAGTCTGCCACGGGCCCGGTTCCGACCATATGAAAGCGGTAACCACTGAACGGGTCGATACCGGCATTTCGCAGCCGCAGTCAAGATGCATCGACTGCCATACGCCCGACCACAGCCCCGGCTATCAGGGCCATGAGAAAGAAAAGCTGGAAAAAATCGTCCACTGGAGGGAACAAAAAGCGTCCACGGATGTCAAAAAGTGAAGCCGCGGTAAAGTGGATTAAGCGACACGTGAAGACGTCCGATGATTGTCTTGGCGCTGCAGAATGATGTACGGCGGCGAAAAGCAATGGAGCCAATTATGATTACGACTCTGAAAATAACGACTTTTCTGGCGGCGCTGATATGCGTGAGCCTGGTTGGTTTTGTGGGTGCGTTCGGGCTGAAAGGCGACCCCGATATCGAGAAATTCATTGCCGAACCCAGTTTTGTTGACGGGTTGAAGCAGGGCAATTCCAACACCAAAGCCGACTCCGACGAAATGTCGCCGCTTGTCCATGAGGCCCAGATTTTTGCCAAACGCATCAATCCGCCGCGACCTCCGAAGCCGCCGGCACCCAAGAACACAAGGCCTACGCAACAGCCAGGGCCGGTGCTGGTTAAACAGGCCCCCAAACCTCCCGTGCCGCCTAGGCCTCCGTCTGCAAAGTTTGATGTTATCGCGCTGTGCAGGTACGAGGATGATCCTGGTAAGTCTATGGCTTTGCTGAACCTGCGTGCAAAGGGTCCTAAGTGGATTCGAGTCGGTGAAAATGTCGAGCACCTCATACTCGCCGAGATTACGGACAACGGCGTTATCATGTCCGATAATGGACGCAGGCAAAACCCTATTATGATGAAGCAGACGCCGAGTATTGTTCGCTCGCTTCTGGCGGAAGACGCCGAAGCCGCCGCGCCGGTGGCGATGGGTATGTTTAATTCGCCAGGGATAACGACGTCTCCCGGCTTGGTTCCGCCGAAGGCGGGCGCACCCGTTGTGCGCGAGAAGGGCAGTGCATACGTTCCGCCCAAGGCTGGTGTTGCGACTTCGGCAACGGCGCGTAAACTGCCGATAAATCGTCCCACAACAACACGAAAGCCCCCTGTTGCGCCGATTGCGAGGCAGCCGCGCACCTACACGCCGGGGGCGGGTTCGAGGACCACAAGGCGTGTTCCGGCTCCTACGGTTCAGGAGCGTAAGGCGCTGCTGGACGGCAACATTTCTGAACTCAAGAAGTTGGTATCCAAACAGACACCCGGCACCACCGAGGGCGCAAAGGATGAAGGGGTGGACGCTCTGAGCAAATTGCTCAAACTGCTCGAGGATGAGCGTAAAGAAATGAAGGAGTTGCCCAAGAACAGCGATGCCAGCACTGACAAGGCCGGCAATCGCGAATAACGCATAGAGACTGTTTTTCCCCGCGGCAAAACCGCATTATTCATCGTATTTTGCGCCCTGAGCGGAACTTTTTTCCGTTTCAGGTGTCTAAACAGCATACGTCGGCCAAGAGTGCAGCGAAAGTCGCCGATGCGCTCGAAAAAAGCTCAGTTTCAGCGATATTTATCCGATAAAACAGGAACATGGGTTCCGGAATCGGAGAAAAAAGATTATCAAGACTCAGAGTCATTGTGTGTAAAGAAGCTTGTTTAGTTTTTTGGAGTTTGCATGCTCTCAAGACGATCCATTCGCCGCACAGGTAAGTGGAAGGCCTACATTGTTATTGTTTTTATTCTGGCGTTTTTCGTGATCGCAGATTCGGGTCCGTTAGCTGAAGATACCGGACCACGAGTCCTTCGCAGCCGGGTGTACCGGATCCAGAGCGCCCTGAGCAAAGATGTCAAGGGCCAACTCGAATCGCTGGGCATAGGCACGAAGATAGACCTGTTAGGTCAGGATATATTGATTGTGACGGCCGCCGATGGCGCCGATCTGATCGCGGCTTCGAGCCTGATCGACCTTATTGATTCCGGGCGGAAATATGCCGTCAAGGTTCTGGCCGATTACTCCGAGTCCGACACCCTGCCAACGACGCAACAGATTGCCGATTCTATCGGCATTGCCGGTGTCGGGAGTTTTGCCGAGCCTCCTGCCGCCAATGGCGATGATCGTGTCATTGTTGACGTGCGTAATTCGAAAGTTATAGCGGTGGCGCCGGTCTCGCTGCTTGATCGTTTGTCGGCGTCGGTCGCCAATCTGATGGCCGACTCGAAAGCAGACGACGCCCAACTCACCGAGGACGCAGAGCAAACACCGCCCGTTGCCGATGATACGGCTGAGTCGAAAAGCGAAACACAGCCGCAAGCCCGGGAGGTCGCTGATGTCGAGCCGGAGGCGACAGCCGCCGACAAGCCCCAGTCGGATGATTTCTTCCAGGCGGAGATGTTCGCATCGCTCGCCAAGGCCGAGACGGACGTGCAGCCGCAAGCCCCCCAGGTCGCCGACGTTGAGCCGGAGACGACAGCCGCCGACAAACCTGAATCGGATGATTTCTTTCAGGCAGAGATGTTCGCGTCGCTTGCCGAGGCGGAGACTGATGCTAAAATCGCCGAGGCCGAGCGTAAGGCCAATGAAGCGTTGGCGCGTGCGATTAAGGCCGAGGAAGTTGCCCGCGAAAAGGAACGTTTGGCTGCTGAGGCGAAAGCTAAGGCCGACCTTGCTGAGATCGCCGAAGCAAAGCGCCAAGCCGATGAGGCGTTGGCCCGTGCGAACAAAGCCGAGGAAGTTGCCCGTGAAAAGGAACGTCTGGCGGCCGAGGCCGTCCGGCGGGCCGCCGAAGCGGAGAAAAGAGCCGCAAAAGCTCAAGAGGCGGTGCCCCCGGCTCAATCTGTCAAAAAAACACCCCCTGCGCAACAAAAGACTGAAACGCCTCCAAAGACTGAGGCTGCGGGCAAGGCGCCGCCGAAAGCGGCTGTGAAGGCAGAAGACAAGACGCCGCCAAAGAC
>JAGHBX010000173.1 GCA_021160785.1 Planctomycetota bacterium
ACCTCATGCGACAGAGCAATAAGCCGCTAATATACGAACTCATCGCACAATTGCAAGTCCTTTTTTAAAAAATCCCCCTGCCAATACTGAAAAACCACCCCTTCCGACGCAATAAGCAGCGTATCGTTATCCAGCAACGGCTGAATTCCGGCAACATCCAACCGGTTCGGCAGCGTCGGATCGATCAGCACCAGCCCAGCCGTACGATCCCGCAACTCGCTGCGTTGCCCTAAGTAATCCACAAGAACTTTCCCCCCCATAGAGAACCCGATAAACCCAATTCGTTGACCGGCGCCGATATCGGCAACAACCCGATCAAGCTGATAAACAAACGTCTCCCCTTCCATATCCGGCCCAAAAACATTCGGATCGATAGCCACCAACCCGCTCATCAACATACCCCCGCTTCTCGGCCACGCCAGCAGCAACCATATCCCCCACAACCCCCCCAACAATCTCATCCATCTTCGGATCAACGTCAAACATAACCACACCTCATACACTCACACGCCCGCCGGCATCATCTCTCCCATGTCATTCCCGCGAAAGCGCCGAATCCAGAAATGTATACCCCATTCTACCCCGTTAGTGGTTTACAATAAAACATTTTTTGCTCCCTCAAATCAACAGGGTGTGGCCGAATTTTCTGGCATGGTCATGCTGCCACTTTTTGGCGGTTCCAGTAGCGATTCCAGATATTTGACTGCTCCAAAGCGATCAGAGCCATTATTGGCTCTGCTTCCTGGCGTCATCACTGCTAACACCAAAACACTGATTGGCCGCCTCCCAGACATGCTCGCTGAAGTGATAAAAATCCAATATGAAAGCATCCAGCATCGGAATGTTGATCTGCAACTGGCGATGTATCCATTCGGCGCCGTCGGCTATCGCGACTTTTTCATCAAACTCATTCAACTTCAGGCAACCGGCATGGCGACGAACCAGCTTGCCCAGCACCTTATGATCGCCTGCGGTGGCCACAACATGGCGATGCTCGTTCGGCTCGTCATAGAAGGTTGCTATCTTAAATTCCTTGTACGCATTGTCCGCACCGGTGTGCATTTGGCGGCGACGCGAACCTTTTGGTTTTGGCCCGCGTTTTTTGCGACGCTTTTGTTTTTCCTCTTGCGTTATCATCGGAACCATTACACCATCAACACCCGTATAAGCTCTCGAAGGGCCGTCTGGA
This sequence comes from Planctomycetota bacterium, assembly GCA_021160785.1. Taxonomy (GTDB): domain Bacteria; phylum Planctomycetota; class Phycisphaerae; order Sedimentisphaerales; family Anaerohalosphaeraceae; genus B28-G16. The sequence goes on from JAGHBX010000173.1 coordinate 1,190, forward strand.
GCGACTTTGCTGCTGCGGGCATTAAGGTCGGGCTCGATACAACCTTTGCTCTGTAACAACAAAATTACAGCATCTTGCCTATATTCTACAGACTACCTATCTTGATCGCCAGAAAAATTAGTCACACCCGTATGTGCAGGCGTAGACTGATGACGCTCAAATAGCCGGATGACAGGAGCCATATTGTGATGACACTATTGTTTATACTGATCGTTTTTGGTTGCGGTATTTTAGGGACCATCTTCTGGAGGCACTGCTGTATTTCTTCATAAGGCGTCCGCAGCGCATGACCCTGACCGGAGAATAAGGTTCGATTTGTGAAAGGAGTTTGCCGTGCATATCCTGATAATGCTTATGATACCGGCCGCCCTTGTGGCGTTGGCGATTTTGTTCTATGTGCTGGCGATCAGTTCCCGCAGGAGTTATCGTTGTCCCAAGTGCGGCGAGAAACTGCAAACCGAATATCTTGACGCCAAGCGGTGCGGCATGTGCGGCGCGCCGCTGGAAAGGAGCCTCTAACATGGAAAGGGAAGGATTACTCGTCGGGACCCGGCCGGAGATTGACGGCGGTAAGATCATCATGACCGGCACCGAAGGATTCGACAGCTATGAGATCATGGAATACAAGGGAATGGTCTGGGGCATCAGCGTCCGCGCCAAGGATATGGGGCAGGACTGCGCCATGGGCTGCAAGCAGATGACCGGCGGGGAGCTAACCTCCTACGCGGCGATTGGCGACGAGTCCCGACAGCGCTCCATCGACCTGATGCTCCAGATGGCCGGTCGACAGGGCGCAAACGCCATCATCAATGTCGAATTCGAACTGGCCGGTGCATCACAGGGCGCCGCACAGGTCGTTGTTCACGGAACCGCCGTCATCATCAAGCCCGTCATCAACTACGTGCCCACCGGCGCGATGGGCAATATCTTAGCCGAGATGCAGGAGTTGCCTGCCGCTTTACACCGGCCTTCTTGCGGGAATCGTTTCATTTCTGACAATCGGGACGCCGTTGTCGTATCAGGCTGTCTGCGGGGGGCTGACACTGACGGTGGTTACAGTAGTTCTTTCGGCGCCAATGTGGTACAAGAAGTGGCCTCGCCGCATGCGTGATATTTTGAGATTTGCGTCGGGATTGTCTATTGCCTTTTATCTCGGTCTTGTCTTTACAGGATATGTCGCAATCGGTATAATAGGGGCTGTCTTGATGTCGGCATTCTGGAAAGTGTATCTTCACCTTCGTGCCGACCGAAAACTGCGGGCCTGCCAGGCGTGCAAACAACTCAAGAACGGACAAATATGCTCCGGCTTTGCGTATCAAGCCGAGCACATAAGACGCTACGAACAGGCGGCGGCATAGGCTGTATGGGCGACACCTGCGGCGCTCTTACCGGCGCTTTTATGGTCATCGGGCTAAAATACGGCGCGATCGATGCGGGCGATAAGGAATCCAAGCTGAAAACCTATGCGTTTATCCGGCAGGCTGCCGGGATGTTCGCCAAACGCGCTGGTGCACTGAACTGCCGCGATTTGTTGGGCTTTGACCTGAACACGCCCCAGGGAATGGAACAGGCCGCCAAAAAAGGCGCTTTTGATATATGCGCAAACCTCGTAAAATACGCAGCCGAGATACTCGAAGAAATACTTGAGGAGTAAGCATTGTCAAACTTCATGATTGCCGAATTCGATCGTTTAGAGGCCGTCTCCTGTCCTTGCGGGTCTTCGCGGCGCGCGTTTGTAGACCGGGACAATCCCACGGCGACGATGCATATCGTAGACATTTCCAAGGACTCGCGCCTTCACTATCACAAGAAGCTGACCGAGATTTACCTCGTGCTGGAAGGCAGCGGGCGGATGGAGCTTGACGGCGAAATCGTGCCCGTCAAGCCAATGACGGCGATCCTGATCAAGCCGGGCTGTCGACATCGAGCGGTGGGCAAGATGCGCATCGTAAATACCTGCATACCCGCCTTCGACCCGGCCGATGAATGGTTTGATTGACTTTTGTTTTTTTTCGGAGGATTTCCATGATGCTAAAGACTACACGATGGTTTCTTACTGCGGCTATATTCACCGTATCTATCTCCACATTATGCGGCCTGGGCTTTGCCGACGATGAAAAGATTCTGTTTGATTTCGATCGCGGCTTTGATTTGAAGTCGGTCAAGACAACCGATGCTGCGGTTTCACTGTCCAAGGGCGGATCGCTTCGGATACTGACCGGCCACAACCATGACTGGCCTGGCGTTACACTGCAGGCGCCGGCGGGCAGGTGGGATCTTTCAGCGTATGAGTATCTAACCGTCGAGATTCGGAACCTGGACGAGAAAAGCGCCTCGATAAGCTGTCGTGTGGACAATCCCGGCGCCGACGGGCGGAAGAATTGCGTTACCGAGCGGATTACCCTGGACAGCGGCGCAACAGGACAACTCATCGTGCGATTGAATCCCACGCCGTGGGTCCTTTCCGAGCCCGTCGAGATAATCGGCATGCGGGGCTGGACCAAGGCCTCCGGCAGGCTGGACACGTCCAATGTTACTCAACTGCTCTTCTTCGTGACAAAGCCAACCGTCGATCACAGCTTCGAGATCGACAACATCACCGCCGCGGGCAAGGCAAAGATGATCGACGCAAAAAAGCTCTTTCCGATGATCGATGAGTTCGGCCAGTTCATTCATGACGACTGGCCCGGCAAGACACATTCGGTCGCCCAACTGAAGAAACATCACACCGCTGAGCTCAAAGACCTCGTCGCCAATCCGGGACCGGCCGATCGAAACAAATACGGCGGCTGGACAAAAGGACCCGAACTGAAAGCGACCGGCTTCTTCCGTGTCCAAAAATATCAAAACAAATGGTGGCTCGTCGATCCCGAAGGCAGACTCTTCTGGTCGCACGGCATTGACTGTGTACACTCCGGCAACGACACCCCCGTCACCG
>JAGHBX010000139.1 GCA_021160785.1 Planctomycetota bacterium
AACGGCGCATCACTTCTGGGAGTGTTGGCCCGACGGGCGCGATCCGCGCAACCTGCACGGCAACTACCCCCGCCCGTGGTCGGCCATGCCCGCCGGTACGCAGCCCGCCGAATACGGCAAAAAGACATTGGTTTACGGACGAAAATTGCGGCCCGACGCGGAGCTTTCGTTTCGCCCGGTTCCCGATTCGCCGAAATATACCGCTAGCGCCGTAGGGCACCACGAGGGCTTTTCGGGCAGTCTCATCCTGCTTGACCCGCGCATTGTCGACGACGGCAAGATGAGCCAGCTCAAGCGAATCACTCCGGAATACTTCTTCCCGGAAGTGACCAGCGGCGCCATCCCCTTCAACTATATTCAATTAGTCAAGGCGCCGGTCTTCGATAAGAAATGTGTGCCCTGCCACGCAAAGCACCCCAAGGCGCCGGATATGAGCTATGATTCGCTTGCCAGGAACGACCGGGCGTTTAGCTATCCCGGCGAAAACCCTGCGTTGGATGTGTTGGGCGTCGGGGGTTCGCGGACGACGCCGGGTCGGTTTGGAGCGCGGGCCTCGGGCCTGTTGAAGGCGCTGACCGATGGTCCGCAACACAAGGACGTCAAGCTCACCGACGACGAGTTGCGGCGGATAACGCTGTGGCTGGATCTCAACAGCAACGAAATCGGCTGGATCGGCAACGATCGGGCTGAGATCAAGGCCCAAAAGGAAGGCGCCGCCCTCTGGCCGCCCGTCGATATCGACCCGTCCAACCCTATCGGTGTAGAGAACGATATCAACGCCCCAGGCCAGGCGTTAAAACAACTTCACACAGCCAACAGCGCCAGCCACTACCGTCCTCGGCGTTATCCCGACCGAAGCGGAGAGAAAAACGGGGTTCCATTCCTTTATTATCCTACTATTGCTGTTCTTTACTGTTGCCTTCTCCTGAAAGGGATGCACTTTGGGCGGCAGTACCCTTTATTTCATTAATAAAAACCCTTATGTATTTCAAGCTTGATAGTATCAATGCCAACCCGATCGCTATATACAAGATTGCTAAATATGATTTTGGAATTGCTGAACGACGAAATAACCTGCCCATCGTAACCATCACAATAATGATTATATAACTTTTCCATGTAAAAAAGGAGAATACACATTGCCTGTCAGGCATAGGAAGTATCCTGTTGATATTTTTGTCGGCAATCTTTTGAAATCCAAAATGATGTATCAATAAAGCCGCTGCGAACCCAAACCCAAAATACATGAAGCCAAGTGCTCCATGAGCATCTGACAACCACAAATATGCTAAAACCAAAAGCATTGTTCCGACACAAAACCAGGCGAATCCTGCAAGAAACAATAGAACACTCTTAGGAACAGCAGGTTTGAGTATATCAATTTTTCTCATATTGTATTTTTTCCCAATTGGCGTAGGGACAAAAAGCGGATTCAACTCATAAGTGCACTTTATCACGTCGCAGCGCAGCGAATATCCCGATGCACATCGGGGCAACAACAAAATCCGTAATTATCTAAACCTTTCCCACCCGATTTGTCAAGCAAGAAAACCGATTCTCCGCTATCCCTGCGGCGAGGCTGATTTTACTCGACTTTCGGAGGTTTTTGATGTATACTATGGTGGTCTGGACAAAACTGAAACTATTCGTAAAGGAGAAGATTATGAAGAACCGGAATAACACGCTGTCAAGACGATCATTTATTGGCACTGCCGCGGCGGTGGCGGCATCTTCGGCGATGGGCAAATTAGCCTTAGCCGCACCTGTTGCCAAACCCAACTCCAAATTCAACGGCGTACAAATCGGCACGATAACCTACAGCTACCGCTCCCTGCCGGGTAGTGCCGAGGACATCCTCAAGCACGTTGTCAAATGCGGAATAAGCTCGATCGAGCTCATGGGCGGTCCGGTCGAACAATTCGCCCGGACAGCCTCCGGTGGGCGGCGAGGCTCGGTGTCGATGGATAGAGTCAAAGACCTCCGCAAAATGTACAACGATGCAGGTGTCAATATCCACATCGTAAAATTCGGCAACATTGGAAACGACGGCATGAGCGATGCGCAAATCGACTACTATTTCAACATAGCCAAAGCCTTAGGGGCAAAAGGCATCACCCGTGAACTCTCCGAAAGCGCCGCAAAGAGACTGGGCCCCATCGCCGACAAACACAAGATTATGATCGGCTTCCACAACCACACCCAGCTCAAACCCACGACATACGACGGGCCGATCCTGTCGTACGGCAAATACCTCGGCATCAATCTCGACGTAGGGCACTACGTCGCAGGCGCCAATCACTCACCCATACCCCTCATCGAAAAGCACCACAAACGCATCCTCAGCCTGCACATGAAAGACCGTAAGGTAAACAACGGTCCGAACATGCCCTTCGGCCAGGGAGATACACCCGTTGCACTTATCCTCCAATACATGAAAAGAAACAAATTAACGTTCCCGGCCGACGTCGAACTGGAATACAAAATCCCAAAGGGCTCCGACGCCGTAAAAGAAGTAATAAAATGCGTCGAGTTCTGCAAACAAGCCCTGGCGTAGTGTATCTAAACTCTAATCTCAGGAAATGAACAAGACATGTCGGCAAAGGGATGCAAGGGTGCGAAATAACCTGTTCGGCTTAAAAAACTGCTTAACCATGGCCGTGATTATTTTGCCGGGCCTTGCACGATCATGGGCGATAAACCCGGATGTTCTCTCCGACTGGCGCCAACAATACGACCAGCAGGCCAAACGCATGGGAAATCGCACGCCCGTTCCTGTCAAGCAGGTATACGATCGCAACGCCCTCACATGGAATACCGACAAAACCCCGCTCGACGTGCAAATCAGGCGAACGGAAGCACTCATCGAAAATCTCAACAGTCTGCCCGGCGCACCCGATCTTGCCGAACTGACAAAGAAGTTGAATGAAATAAAAAGAACCGCCGCCGATCTGCCCCGTGACAAAGCAATAGACACGTACATGGCCCTTCGCAAAATCACAAGAACCGCCGCCCTTTCAAATCCGCTACTCGACTTCGACGACATCGTCTTTGTCGCACGAGGCGTCCGCAATGATGTCGCAAAAAGCAAACGCGAGTATGACGGAGACCATTTCTGCGACCAGTACTACGGCCACAACGGAAGACCCGAAGGCAATCTCTATATCCTCAGAAACTTCAAATCCGACAACCCCGAACTCATCGACGTAGTAAAAGGTCTCACCGTGCCCGGCGGAACCAACGCAGGCATGGAAATGAGCAAGGGCGCCTTCGTCTCCCCGGACCTTTCCTGGGACGGCAAAACAATCGCTTTCGCCTGGAGTTCCGGAGGCGCCGAAAAGTGGCGGCCCGAAAACAGGTTCGGCATCTTCAGGGTCAACATAGACGGCACAAATCTCGTTCGCCTGACAGACGGCGACTTCGACGACTTCGATCCATGCTGGCTTCCGGGCGGCAGAATAGTTTTTATATCCACACGTCGCGGCGGTTATGGCAGGTGCCACGGAAGACCCGTTCCGAGTTACACCATGCATTCGATGGAGCCCGACGGCAGCGACCTGATCTGCATCGATTTCCACGAGACCAACGAATTTCATCCCAGCGTGGACAACAACGGCATGCTCATCTACACCCGCTGGGACTACCTCGACCGCGATCACAGCGCAGCCCACCATATATGGACCAGCTTCCCCGACGGCAGAAACCCCCGCTCGTTCCACGCAAACTATGCCCTGCCCTGGTCGACCATCGAAAAAGGCAACTGGCCCAACGGCCTCAATCAGCGACCATGGGCCGAGTTCAACTGCCGCGCAATACCGGGCTCGCACAAATACATCGCAACCGCCGGACCCCACCACGGCCAGGCATTCGGCTCACTCGTAATGATAGACACCCACATCGCCGACGACAGCCGAATGTCCCAGGTAAAACGCATCACCCCGTATGTCAGGTTCCCCGAGTCCGAAGCCGGAACCCGCAACTGGTCCGACATGGCCTACGGAACCGCCTGGCCTCTCAGTGAGGATTTCTACCTCTGCAACCACAAGGACGGCATCGTACTGCTCGATTCTGCCGGCAACAGGGAAATGATCTGCAAACTCGCCAATCGCCTTCGCCCCATCGATCCCATCCCGCTCCGCCCACGACCCATGCCGCTGGTAATAGACCCCAAAACATACCAGGGACAAAGACGCTCCCAAAGCACCGCCGCCGCAACGATAAGCATCATGAACGTCTACCTTACCGACGATTACGGCAAGCTGCCCGACGGCGCAAAAATAAAATCCCTTCGCATAATCCAGGTCATCCCCAAAACAACCCCCAACAGCGACAAACCGAAAATCGGATTCGGCAGCCAGTCCATCGCACGCCTGCCGCTCGGCGTTGTCCCCGTCGAAGAAGACGGCAGCGTATACTTCAAGGCGCCGATCAATAAGTCCGTCTACTTCCAACTCCTCGACGAAAACGGTATGGCCGTTCAGTCTATGCGATCCCTTACCTACGTCCACGCCGGCGAACAGATGAACTGCGTCGGATGCCACGAAAACAAGCTCGAAACCCCAGCCATAACCGCAAGACCGCTGGCAATGCAGCGACCACCGTCGGTTATACAACCCGAAGTCGCCGATCAGTATCCGTTCGGTTTCCACCAACACGTCAGGCCGATATTCGAACAGAAATGCGTTTCTTGCCACATAGAGAAAAAAGTCCAGCCCCAGAGAATGAACTACCGCGATCTGGAACCATATGCATTCTACTTTGGCCACGGCTACCGCAACGCCCTCCACGGCGGACTGCGAACCACCCCCGGTAAGTTCGGAGCGTCATATTCGAAAATGGGAAAGGCACTGCTAAACGATACCCACCGGCAGGCGTTAAAAGACAAAAAATTCACAACCGACGATTTCAGAAAGATTGTAATCTGGCTCGACCTCAACTCAAACGAGTTCAATGCCTGCAAAGAAATAGACCGCCAGAGAAAAGGCGAAGTCGTCTGGCCCAAACTCGACGTAGATCCCGCCAATCCGGTAGGCGATGAAAAAAACGAAATCGCCTTAAAATAAAGCTTTCCGAGCGTCAGCTACATAGACCGAAATACCCATGCTGCACTCTAATTGGCCGGTTCCACTGACCTGCTTGATATTTACAGAGTCAAACCAAACACCCTGCGAACGATTTTGCAGTTTCTCAATCGCCCTCAAAATATCTTGATAACCACCCAGAATCGTTAATGCCGCATGTTTCCTGGTGATGCGACCGTTTGTTTCTTCATCTTCGAAAACTGCATCCTTCGGCGAGACCAGTAATGACTTCACCGCACAGCCGGTGTGCTCTGAAACCAGTTGTATGCCGCCAAAGAATTCCTCCGCTTCCATCGCCGTAAACAAACTGCTCCTGTCAAGCGCTGAATTGTTACGATCATCATCGACACTACCCGCTATCTTCGTGTCCGAAACCAGACAGCAGCAGATAGAAAATGTTAACATGTCCTGCGATTGCCCCTCCCCGATGCCGGTTTTGGTAAGTTCTGCCGATTTTACCTGCCGGTTGCTACTAAGCGCATCCACAAAATTATAAACTGCATCGGTCGACAAGGCCTCGCCTTCCAGAAACATCTCTGAACCGTCGCCACTTTCAATAACATTCAGCTGGACAGTTTTAGGTATTGTAGCGCTGATCTCGTCCAATAAAGAACTCCAGTCAACAACAGGTTGCCAGTCCAAAGTCATGGGCATACTGATCTTATCATTCTGCCCGGAGACAGGTTCAGGCGGGACATCGAGCAAAGGCCGGCTCTCCAACGGGCTGACTATTCCACCACGGTTTATGTATTGTTTTTCCTGCCTCGTTTTTATCGAATCATTTCCACGTTGTCTAAGATAGCTGTCCGCAAAGAATACCAAAACAAATACAACCAATCCCGCAACCGCAACTGTCTTGACCTGACGGATCCAATCTATGTTTTTGATTCTTTCTTTAGGGCCGGGCTCATGCCCGGCGCCTTTGGCCGATTGAAACGGCTTGCAGCCCAAAGAGTCTGCATCTTTTGCTGCAAGCGACCCCTTCAAGTCCAAATCGCCCTCTTGTCCTTCTTCAAGTGAGACCTGCCCGGGAAGCTTAGCGCACGCAAGAAGGGCAGAGACCCTGTCATCGACTTCCATTGATCTGTTAAATACTTCTTCAACAATATCTTTGTTTTTACTGCCGGTCATACGAAGCCTTACTCAATATATGCCTTGCATTAGATCTTCAACTTTAGCTGCTTTTTCTTTTTCGTTTACCAGATTAAACTCCGGGCAAGCCCCCTTTTTGATTAGCAATAGCAATGATTGACGTCGGGCCCTCGCCTGGGCACTTGCGCGTTTTTCGGTTCTGGCTCGGGCAACGGCGTCCCTTTGCGATTTTGTCTCAGCCATCGCCTTAGCCGCTTCCGCTTCCACTCGCGCAGTACTCTCGGCCAACGCTCGCGCTTCCACAGCCGCCCTGAGTCCATCTTCAGATCTAACCTTGCCGCCAGTTTCATACTTGACTTTCCTCGCCATTTTGGCGTTTGCCCGCGATTCCGCACAAGCTCGTGCCTCGGCCTTGCGCCTCAGCTCTTCTTCGGCCGCAGCATTAGCTTCTGTCTCAACCCGCAGCCGCTCCATTGCTTCGGCTTTCGCTTCCGCTTCAATCCTCGCCTTTTCTTCAGCCTCGGCTCTTAATCCAGTTTCAACTCGAATCCTTTCTTCGGCACCGGCTCTCGCTTCGGCTTCAACCCTCAGCCGCTCTTCAGCATCAGTTTTGGCCTCGCTCTCGACCCGAATCTTCTCCACAGCTTCAGCTCTTGCCTCGAATTCGGTTCTGGACTTTTCCTCGGCCATGGCCTTAGCCTCTGCTTGCACCGCCGCTGTCTCCTCGGCACGGGCCTTTGCCTCTGCTTCACAT
>JAGHBX010000458.1 GCA_021160785.1 Planctomycetota bacterium
ATCGACGATGTCCACTCCCACAGGTTGCCGCTCATGTCGTAACAGCCGTAGTAGCTTTGGGCGTTATTAGTTTGCGCGTTGACTCCATTGAAATAGCCGACTTCGGTTGTGCCTGGGTAGGTTGGATCGGGGTAGGCTTGATCGTAGTTGGCCCAGTTGGTGTCTATTGTGTCTCGATGGAAACCATAGGTCCAGAGGTGTTCCAGTCCGGGGTCCCAGCCTGCGGCCTTTTCCCACTCCTGTTCAGTGGGGAGCCGATAGTTTTTGCCTGTCTTTTGGCTTTTCCATGCGGCATAGGCCTCAGCATCATAGAACGAAACATAGGAAACGGGATAATTTTCGCGTCCCGCCTGGACCTCGTAATAGTAGCCGCCCGCATCACCCATCCGATTGGTCTGCTGACCATTGTCCCAGTGAATGCCGTTAGGGTCTGCGTCGTTTAAAAACTCACAGTAGTCGGCGACAGTGACTTCATATTTGTCTATCGCAAACGTGTCGAGATGGATGCGGTTGTCGTAGTCGTTCTGGTAGGCAAACGATCCTGCGGGGACCTTCACCATGCCTTCGGGAACGGCTTTTTCAAGCCAACGGCTCGATAAGAAGGCCCAGTCGTGCATGTCCACTTTGCCGTCGGCATTGAGATCGGGGTATACGTATATCATAAAGCCGTCCGTAAGCGGACGCGATTGGCCGTTGACGGTGTCAAAGACGCGGACATCCCATTTGCCGGGCGGTGCATCGGCGGGTATGTCAAAGATCGCAGTCAGAGAGTTGGCGTCGCTGCACGCAAAACTGCTTGCATAGATATCCTCAGCAGGGTCGCCCTGTGAGAGCCATACATTTGTAACGGTTGAACTTGCCTGGTAAAAGGTTGTGTCCCGACCTGTGATAGACAACTCCAGGCGATCCCGCTGGCCGGCGACATTGGGAGTTACGGCTATAATTTCAGGGGAGTAGGCAAGGATGGAAACGAAATACTCAGGCAGGATAGCTTTGTCATTATACTCCTGCACGAGGATATAATATGTGCCGACGGGCAGTGTGGTCTGTATTCTGGCAAACTTCTCGGTCCCTGAGTCATCGTCGTACGCCAACTCAGTTAGCTGGTCGTCATACAGCCACATTACCGTGTCGCCGTCGACGCCGCTTGTTTCAATTACCACACTGGATGAAAAATCAAGCGTAAATACAAGCCAGTCTGCATCGGCGGCGGGGTCGATACTGTGAGATTGCAACTGGCCGTCCGTTGTTATTATGTTTGCATTGAGATCGCTGTTATCGGGTTCATAGCTGTCCTGTGCAAAAAGCAGGCTCGCGGCAGACAACAATACGATAAGCGATACACCGACTCCTCTTGCGCTCATGACAAAACTGCCTCCAGTAATCAATCATGCCTGTTTTGGCGGTTATTGGACAACACACAGCGTGCAGAGTACCCGATCTGCAATTGCCGCGTCGATTATAACACCGAGTAACTGGGATTCAAGCAAGAAAAGAAGGCACATCCGGTTAGGGTTTTTGGGACAGGGCGGAAACTGGTAACTGTCCCCTATTTCCCTATTTCCGGGGGTGGATTTTTGGGATGGGGCGACCTTTGTGACCTGCGCATAAGCCGGACGCCCCATTATATCAAATCTCGCATCTTCGGGCGAGTCTGGCTCTTGACAATTCTATGCCTGCTATAATCATCGCCGCGGCGATGAGTCCTGCGACGGTGAAGATGATTGTCAGGCCCACGAGTAATACGGCGTAGATGATGGCGTATGGCAGCTTGAAGGCTGCTGGTTTAAGGTTGCGGGGCCATACGCGAATTGCCAGGGCGGCGACAATTGAGATAACAATAACGATGAGTGTGTTCAATGTGCCGGTGACCGCCTTGTCGGGAATGGCCCAGATCGTAAGCTCGGCGTCGCCGGAGGGTCTTGCGAAATCGAGGCTCAGCCCGCCGCCGGGCAGGCTGACCGGCAGGGAATAAACACTGCCGGCTGCATAAGCACCGCCATAACTCCCCATAGAGACGTCGCCACGTTGCTGAGGCTGGGCAGTTTGCCGAGTCTGGCGGCTTCGGATGTTTTGCTTAAGATCGCCAGTGTCGAGCTTATTGACATAGTCGGCCTCCTGTCGCGTCTGGGTTATTTTCTGTCCCTTGAAATACCTCTGGGACCGGTTGTCGTAGAGGCCCTCAAGCTGGCCCTGGACCTGGCTTATGTTAACATCTATCTGGGCGGTATTATCTATCGACAACTGGTTGACGAGCATATCAACATCGGCGTTCTTTTCCTGGCTTTGCACCAGCAGTTCATTAACACTCCTCTTAGGCAGCGTGACTAAATTGATCTTGCCGTCTTTCGCCGGTCCATCGACGTTGAACCGCACGAGCTGGTCCTTCTGTTGCTGTGAGGTTTCAATTTCCTTCTTGAGCCGCTCTATCTGCTTGTACTCGTTGGTGGTCACAAATTCCGGCTTGCTCAAGATCGCCTTGTTACGGGTTGTCTCGTACATACCGCTGTTGGAGGCGGCAGCGTTGAGGTGGAAGTTGACATCATTGCGGTTTAATTCTTCCTGTCGCCGATTATAAAGCGTATTGCCCCCGACAATCTGCGTTTGCCACGCCTGCTGCTCGGAGTACTTCTGTTGCAGGCGCTGGACTTCCTCGCCGCTGATCAGATCGGGATTGCGCGCCAGATAATTCTCGTAGGCCTTCATCTTGCCGATCGCCTTCTTGTTTAGCACCTCGAAATTGTACTGTGCAATCGCGCCTCCACGGCTGGACCTGCCGGCTATTTCGCGAAAGGTCTGATCAAGTCGCTTAGACTGCTTCAAGATCGCGTCAATGCCAAGACTCATAAGTTCGGCCTTGCCCGCTTTACGCGACACATTTCCACCCGGTCGAAAATAACGATAGCCCTTTGGCAGTTGCAGCGACCAGGTCGTCTGCATTACGGGGATGTCCAAAATGGATATGGAGGGCGGGCTGAGGCGTGTGAGCCCGTTTAAGGGCTCGACGACGATGCCGGCAAAATACATCGAAACCTCATACGGCAGTCCGCCGGGCGAGGTTTTGACCAGCGGTATGAGAACTTCGCCCGATTCGCTGTCGGCATCGACGGCCGGTTTGACTGGCTGGTCGGCAACTTTTGCACTCCACAATCTCAGACCCGCCGGTACACGTACGCGCAGGAACTGCTCGCTGCGATTTTGCAACTGGACCTTGACCTCGTAACAGCTCCTGCCCCTGCGGTCGATGACGGTTGTCATTGCCAACAGATCGACGACCGCCTGTACCCTTGTCGCCTCTTTGGCGGGCTTGAAAGCCAGGTCGAGCGACCAATCGGACTCGAAGGTCTGAGAGGCGTACTGGAGTGAACTCAGCATCGCGGCGGGCATCAACTGCTGCTGGGCGCTGAACGGCAAATCGGAAAGATTTGTCTGTGCGTCGACGGTCACCTCGTGTCGCGACATATTCTGGACGGCAATAATCGTGCGAACCTCCTCGAGCCGGTCGCAGACAATGGGTGGCATGGGCAGCGACTTTGTATTGGCATCCAGCGGCACGGAGAAATTGACCACGACATCGACCAGACCGGTCACCTCATTGATCAGCGAAAGATCCCACATTGTCAGGCCGTCCGCCTTGCGTTTGGCGACACTGCGCATCGCGGGCGACTGAACGACGGAGAGCTTTGCATAACGACTGTCCATACCGAATGTCAGCACGTCGACGGGCGAGCCGGAAATAGTGTAACGCAGCCGATATGTATAAGTCGCGGCGGTCGGTCGAACATTCAAACCCACAAAAGTCTCCAGGGCCAGTCGGCTCTTCAATGGACGGATTTTGAGCTTCAGCGCCGGCGCGGCATCCTCATAGCGATAGGCATACTGCACCACGGAGAACTGGTCGCGTTTGAGCCAGTTTGAAAGACCTGTGGGGGCTATCGATTTCAGGCCATGGCTGGAAAGCGTCTGGGCCTCCAGCGCTTCGGCGATCTGGACGGCGATGCGTCCGGTTTTTCGCTCAGCGACAACGGCGGCATCGTCTGCATAGGTAATCAGCGGCACGTCAAAATCCGCCAGGTCAAACCGCTCGTTTACCAGCACCAGCGCCATGGTTGTCGCGTTCTCGGCGCTCTTGAACTTGACATACACCCTGCAAGCGCCCTGCTCGGTGCGTTCGTAGTAATTCTCAACGGCAGGCCCGACAACACTGAGCAGTTCATAGCCGTCTGGCAGGTCAAACGCCGCGCCGAAGAGTTGTCCCTTTTTTGTATTCAACTTCGCCTGGACGAGCAACTGCACCTTGTCGCGGTCGATTCTTACAAGCTGATCAAGGGCAACAGCGGGAGTGATCATGGGTCGTGTCACCTGGATGAACAGCGCAAAAGGCCTGTATGGCCAGTAGTACTTCGCCACGGCTGTGGCGCTGTGGGCTTTGGCGGCGGACTGCTTAGTTGCGGCAAGGGCGGTACGCCTGCCTCCCTGGACATTTGCTACCTTCACGGTCATTCCTCCGGCGGCATGGAGCGTTACCGTACCGCTTTCTCGACCCACACCGTCTGCGCGGACCAGCAGGAGGCGGTGGGCCTCGTCGAGCAAAGACAAATCTCCGAGCCATCGCACGGTCATCTCGTAACTCTTCCTGGCCGGACGATGGAGGTTTACCTCCAGGACCTTGAAGCTGTGCCCCTCGACGGAACGTGTCCGGACCTGGCGGACATCGCGAAGATTTGCTCCGCTCAAGTCGGTCAACATCATTTTTTCCGGCAGCAAGAGGTGGAATCGCTCGTGCCGACCGCCGGAAAACGAGTATTTGATCTTGCTCACGCCGACGACGGCCCAGTGAAAGATATAAACGTCATGGTTCGATTCGGCTGAAAGTGTTCTGTCTGCGGCGGAATCGGGCACTTTCGGCTGCCATCGCAGACTCACATCGCGCTTCATCGATAAGGGTACAATCCATGTCGAAGCCTCCTGTCGCAGCGTGCCGTCGACGCCGTCGGCTTCCAACTGGAGTCCGGGCTCATCCAACAGGACATTCATCACCGCACCCGGCAGGGGCGCGACCGCAAACTTGACAGAGCCTTTTCGGCCGATACGTTTCGGCTCGCAGACGGCCTTGATCTCGAGGGCGCCTTTGACGCCGCCGGGCAGCATTAAGAACATGCCCTTGGGTCCGCTTTGGAGATTGGCGGGTTTGCCGTCGAACTTCGCCTCGGTCACCGCTACACCCGAAAAGGGCATCGGCAAGGTTACCCACTGCCTGCCGTATGTTTCCACGCGGGCAGTCAAAACCAGCTCGAAGCGATCCTTGCTGACGGTCGCGTCGTATCGAACACCGGCGAGCGAAATCTCACTGCCGGGCTGCGGCTTGTCGATCGGATCGTCGGGATGGGCCTTGTTCCATAGCTCAACGTAGCGCGAATACGGCAGCAGGATCTTGCCGGTCTCCTTGGCGGCGGCGGCGCTGCCTTCATACGGAATTATCACCGATGAAAACACCGGCTCGACCGCCCTGCTCTGCACGGGGGCGGGCGCATTGGGCTGTACCGAGCGCGCTGCCTGCGCCGACGAGGACGAGAGGATCATACACGCTAATAACGTCGCTGCAACCGCGGTCCTGGCGGCAGCGGGCTCACACAATCGCAGCCAGCGACCGACAATGCGTACCAGCCACAGGGCCGGATAAAGCCCCATAAGCACGAGCCCTCCGATAAAGGCGCCGTTGGCAAAGGGTGCGAGCCCGGCCATCCAAACCGCTACTAACGACGAGATACAAAACAGCGCCGCAATAAAGAGCAGACGCATCCTGACGCATCTGCGCAACATGGCGACACCGGCAAATACGACGAGCCAGAATCCGACCTTGCCCCAGGAGGTCATGAGGCCTTCCTTCTTCATCTTCACAATCAGATCGGCCTCGCCAAGACACGTAAATGTCGCAATCCTCCCGCTGGCGGGCGATGCAATCTCCACGGGCAGAGTATAACGGCCGCGAGCCCTGACCTGTCTGCCAAGTGACTGTTGCTGCAATCCCGTTTGCACTTTGCTCGACGGTTTTCGCGATGGCGGCTTCTGCGGCCTTGCCGCTGCCTCACGGGGCCTTGATTCAGTCTCCGCCAACACGATGTCTTCCTTTATCGACATAGGATCGGCCGTCTGCTCAGCCAGTGAGTACAACCTGCCCGCATCTGAAGGCGCAGCCGTCCCACCACCCAACGTAGTGCCGCACACAACACTTGCAAACGGCCTGTGCAGAGAATTCCATAGCGATACAAAGGCCGGCTTTGGATGGACGCGACCGGTCATCTCCATGCTGGTTTGCTGGTCAACCACTGCATATCCGGGCGGTGGATAGACCTCCCACCGCGACTCATTGGTTTGGACGCCCACAAGCTGGACACCGCCTAATTGGAGTTTATCGAGGCCGGCCGCAGCCGGTTGGCAGGCATAGACCAACTTTACCTGCACGCGTTGTCGCGAACGTCCGATCGAGACCTGATAATCGCCGCCGGCGCTTCGCTGCGGCTTGACCTGTACGCCCGCCACCGAAAGGGACCACAACTCTGCATCTTTGGGCAGGCGAATAGTCAGGAACTGCATGCCGGCGTTTGCGACGGAAAAGACGCCCTCTGTCCGCTGGCCGCCTGATACGTCCATGTAGGTCCTGAGCCTGCTGGACATCGCAAGAGCAACGGGAATTGGGTAATTTTCATGCACCTTGGTCTCTAACTTAAACGAAGCATCCTTCTGCTCGTTTGCCGCGGCGCCGGCCAGTCGCCATGCGGACAGTATTCGGCCCGCCGCGACGGGCAGCGGATCCAGGTCCACGGCATCCATCTCTTTGGCTCCGTCGGCGGTGATATCCATCGCCAGTTGCTCGCTTGCCTGGATCGCCAATTGCTCACTTAGCAACTGTTCGTCGGTCCCGCCGGCGCAGATCGGTCGGATTAGTTCGGCGGCAACGGACTCTTCCTTGAGGGGTCGCTCATAGGAGGCATCCACGACAACATTCCCGAGCCGCTTGTCGTCGAGATCCAGCAGCCAGAGATTGTATCGCCGGGCGATTTCGTCTGTAAGCACAATTGTATCGGCGCCTGGAGCGACAATATTCTTCGAGGTCAAGCGTACGGTCTGCGACTGAATATCAATCTTGCGACCCAACGAACGGTCGGCGAGAAGATAGAGCTTTCTGGCAGAGGCCCGCGAGATCGTGTAGGTAATACGCCAGTGGCCGGTAATGCCGTCGGGTCTGGCATCGATAAGTCCGACGGAACGGGCACTGACGCGCGCCAGGCGGCGTGAAATATTCATCGTAAGCCGACCGCGGGCGGCGGCTGTATAACTCCATGCGTAGCGAGCGTTTTGCGATATTCCCAGGCCCGCCATGCGTCCGACGGGAACAATCTCCAGATCGTTCGTTGCGTTGGGGTCGCTTATGTCCAGGTCGCCCATGGCGGCAACCGAGACGAGCCCCGAAACATTCCTGCCCCGCGACTCGATCAACGGGACGACGATCTTTCGGGTACTCTCGACATCGTCCCATTGCCAGTCGTCAGGTACGTGCTGAAGCACAACCGTAACATTTGCAACCTTCTCCGGTCTGACCGGGCGCGCCAGCTCGATGCGCAGAACGTCTTCATCCGGCGCGGTCTCCGTGCGATATTCAAACCCTGTCTCCTTGCCGTCGACGGTCACTTTTTCGATGTGCCAGCCTCGCTCGGCGCCGGCGATTCCGAAGGACATGTCGTACATTTCGCGATCGACAGCGGTCACCTCAAAGGCGCCCGTGAGACGAATCTCCTCGCCCAACACCTCCAGATGCTGCTTGCCCTTGACGGTTCGGTACAACTCAATCTCCTCGGGCTCCAGTGCGACGGACCAGTCGTCGCCCCAGTGGAAATACAACTGCCCCGCCGAAAGACCGACCAAGCCGGCTATTTGCGCTGTGGCGGCGACATCGGCACGCCTGGCGCGGGTGAGCTTTTCGCGGCGAACGCCGATCGCTTTATCGGTGCTCACCAGGAGGTATCCGCGTTGAAAGGATGCGTCCTTGAGGACGACGCGGGGGCCCTGCCAAAGCCCCTGTCGTAATTCGGCCAGGGCCTTGATATGGAGGGCTACGGTACCGGTCTTGGCGGAACGCAGTCGCACCGTGAGTGTCTTTGTCTTGAGCGCGGCATCTTCATCGACCGACCACTTCACCAGGCTCGGGCAGGTCACATCGGTGATCGTCCATTCGGCGGGAACCTCGAAGCCGAGTTCGCGGACGCCGCGACGCAGGACCTGCACGGTGAAGAGACAGCCTAACGTCTGCTGCTTTCTGGTCAACTGCACCGAAGCGGCGGACTCTCCCAGGAGGATCGCCCTGTCGTCGTCCTGCCGCCCGTTGCCCATCAGCACGACGGTTAGATTCGCTTTGCCGCCGACGGTCAGCGTTACGTCGGTGGTGTCGCCCGCCTTGTCGTAGGCACGTTTGGCCACGGGCGTTGTGGCGTGAACCTCCAGGTCTCCGGGCAGGCGCAGCTTCATGCTGCCGGCGGTCGCCTCCGGCAGGGACATCCCAAACTGCATACCGCCGTCGGCGAGTTCGTCCAATCGGGCGGTTCCCTCGACGGCGAGTCGATGGCTTCCTTTGGCGGTGAGTATCAGGATCAGGCGACCGCTTTTGTCATAGCCCAGAGGCGCAGGGGCATCGTCAAGTCGCACTTTCGACAGGCCGACGCGTCCGAATCCCAACTGGACGGCGACGGGCTCGTCGCTGAGGCTGACTACATCCAGCAGGCCCTTGAGCGTAAGGGTCATCTCCGACATTTCGCCGGTGTACTC
>JAGHBX010000542.1 GCA_021160785.1 Planctomycetota bacterium
CGAATGGAACGACTGGGGGGGGTGGGACTGGTACCAGACGTTTCTTGCGACGGGGACATCGGTTCGGGGAGTTTCATGGAGAATGGCAGGTTCTGGTCTTTACGACGGCAAGACCGCAATAGTACGTATCCTCGAAGACAACGGACAAGCCAATGTTCGCGACTGGGAGCAGGTCGGTTACAGCACGGACGGTAATCTCAATGCGGATTCCGACGAATGGGTACGCTGGAAGTCGGACCAAGTACCACTGACTCCCGGTAAGATGTATGCCGTAGACATCCACATCGACGATGGAATGGCAATATACAAGCGCGACAAGGACAGCGAGAGCTACGCATACGGTCGCGCCTATGATCAGGATGGCAACCCGCAAAACTTTGATTTCAATATCACCGTCTTTGTCGATAAGAACAACCAGGCTGTAACGCACACCAGGATAAGCTCCGGACCAGGCAGTTTTGACGGAAATATGAATTCTACAATAGTTGGGCAGACATTTGTAGCACAGGGTACATCGCTTGCTGCGGTCGATCTCTTTGCAGCAAGCGGCCAAGCCGATCAGCGACCTACATGGACCATTCACAAGGACGGACCCAACGGACTCCAGATAGGCTCGACAAAGACTGTTTACGGTTCCTATTTTGCCTCCAACACCGATCTTTTGGGTGTCAGCTACAATCCGGGCGAAGTGCCTTTGACACCCGGCCAGACTTACTATATCGAAGTCACCAATACTGCGAGCTTTACGCCATACACGCAAGAATCATGGAACAGGTACGATGACGGCCAGGCTTTCAAAAACGGCACGGCAACCGGCGAAGACCTCGCCATGACCATCATCGAGTACACCCACGTCGTCTATGACCCCGTCGGTTTTGCCGGCTGCTGGAATTTCGACGAAACGACCGGTTCAACCGCCGCTGATTCATCCGGCAATGAACATAGCGGCACATTAGAAAACATGGACAACAGCGACTGGATTGACGGCAAAGTGGCGGGCGCTCTCGAATTCGACGGCATCAACGACTATGTACAAATCACCGACTACAAAGGCATCACCGGCTCGCAGGCGCGGACCTGTGCGGCGTGGATCAAGACCTCAGCGGTTGGCATAATCATGAACTGGGGACCGGCCGGTCCCGGCGACAGATGGACACTGTCCGTGGACACAAATGGTCGTCTCTTGCTGGGAGTCGGCGGCGGCGCCATTGTCGGAACCGCAGTGGTTAATGACGACGTGTGGCATCATGTGGCGGCGGTTCTGACAGATGACGGTTCACCGAATATCAATGAGGTGAAACTGTATGTCGACGGCCTGCCGGATGAACCGAGCTCGAATACATCCGACCGGGCAATCAACACACTGGCAGGGCCAGATGTAACCGTCGGACAATGCTTTGGCGGCGGCTTTTTTAACGGCACAATCGACGAGGTAGCGATCTTCGACAAAGAACTGACCGAAAAACAGATTAAACAACTCTATACAATGTCCGCTGCATCATTTCTCCAGCCCTGCGGCGATATAAGACTAAGCGACAACTTTCGCACGCAGGGGGATATCGACCTGGACTGCAATGTCGATCTCGTTGACCTGTGCTTCCTCGGCAATGACTGGCTTGCAAACGGCGTTGTGCCGGGCGATATTGTTGTCGACGAAAATGTCAACACCGCTGACCTGTTGGCGATGGCCGAGAATTATCTTGTTTCGGTTACACCCGGGCTGTCAGTGCATCTGGCCTTTGACGAAACGGAAGGCGCCACCGCCTACGACAGCTCGCCGAACGGCCATGATGCAGTCGTGATCAACAGCGACAATGGCGCCTGGGTCCGGGGTGAGGTCGGCAATGGCAATGCGCTTGCGTTTGATGGGATCGATGATTTTGTCGAGATTACCGGCTTTACCGGTTTGTTGAGTGGTCAGTCGCGGACCGTTTGCGCGTGGATTAAGACGACGGCGCCCGGCGTAATCATAAACTGGGGACTGGCAGGTCCCGGCGACAGATGGACACTGTCCGTGGACACAAATGGTCGTCTCTTGCTGGGAGTCGGCGGCGGCGCCATTGTCGGAACCGCAGTGGTTAATGACGACGTGTGGCATCATGTGGCGGCGATTCTGACAGATGACGGTTCACCGAATATCAATGAGGTGAAACTGTATGTCAACGGCCTGCCGGATGAACCGAGTTCGAATACATCGGACCGGGCAATCGACACACTGGCAGGGTCGGATGTAACCGTCGGACAATACCTCGGCGCCGGCTTTTTTGAAGGCACAATCGATGAGGTGCGGATATATGATCGTCCGTTGAGCGCCGAAGAGATCGCCGCCCTTGTATCGTAAGGGCGACCCCATGCCGTCGCCCTCCGTCGCACCGCTTTCAGTCCTTGCCGCCTTTGTACTTTTCCCAGTAATCGGGCAGGAGTTCTTTGGTCTTTTCTTCAAGTTCCTGGTCGCTGATAGCCGTCAGACGGCCGTGCTCATCGTATTGATCGATTACCCACCGGGCTAACTTATGCAGCCGAATCTTGCCGATTCGGTCGTCGCTTTTGAGACCGAAGAACTCGTTGACCCAATGGGTCACGCCGTCGGTGCCGCTCTTGTCGGTGATCGCCACACGCGGAGGCTTTCCAAGCAGTTTTTCCGTGTCAAAGATATTGTATATCTGTTCGTCGCGTCTCAGACCGTCGGCATGGATTCCCGCCCGCGTCGTGTTAAACGCTCTGCCGGCAAACGGATAATTGTCCGGAATCGGCAGGCCGATCGAACACATATAGTCGGCTAATTCGGTTATCACCAGCGTATCGATTCCGCATATATCGCCCTTGAGAGCGATGTACTCGATGATCGCACTTTCCAGAGGCGGGTTTCCCGTGCGCTCGCCGAAGCCGAACAGCGTCGTATTAATCGCATCGCAGCCGTAAAGCCAGGCCGTCCCCGCGTTGGTGTGAACCTTGTGAAAATCATTGTGTCCGTGCCACTCCAGGCGGTCGCCGGGCACGCCGCACTCCTGATTCAGCTTGTAGATCAGTTTCGGGACGCTTCGAGGCAGTTCGGCGCCGGGATAGCTGACGCCAAAACCCAGAGTATCGCATAACCGTATCTTGACCGATTGCTCTTCGGGTGCCTGGCTGCTCATTTCCATCAGCCGGTCGACAAAAGGAAGCACAAATCCGTCGATGTCGGCGCGGGTTATATCCTCCAGGTGGCAACGCGGGCGAACGCCCGCCTCGAATGCCGCATCGACGACTTGGCAGTAACTGTCCATGCACTCGGCTCGGCTGCGGAATTTCAGCTTATGAAAGATGTGGTAATCCGAGCAGCTTGTCAGCATGCCGGTCTCTTTCAGCCCGGCCTCTTTGACAAGACGAAAGTCGCCCTTGACCGCCCGAATCCAGCCGGTGCATTCCGGGTACTTATGTCCCAGCGCCCGACAGCGATCCAGGGTCTCCCGGTCGTTTTTGGTATACAGAAAAAACTCCGTCTGGCGCACGACGCCGTTGGGACCGCCCAATCGAGCCAGCAGGTCGTAGATATGCACCATCTGGTCGATCGTATACGGCGGCCGGGCCTGCTGGCCGTCGCGAAACGTAGTATCGGTGATTACGATATCTCTGTCTTTGACCGCTCCGAAATCAAACTCGACCGGTTGGCCGTCAATGTTCTCGGTAACCTTGCCCTCAAAACCGATTAGCGGCGGCAGACTGTAAGGAAAAGTCTCCTCCACAAGGTTCGGTCTGTCGGCATCTACAAGCTGATGGCTTTTCTTCGCATTGCCCATATATATGTCCTTTCACGTCATCTCTGGAGATTAAAGTTCTACATCCATGCCTTGCTCTTTGCATACGCCGGCAATGTACTCAACCGCCTTGCCGACCGTTTCCACCGAAAGCGCCGCATCCTCCTCCATTTCAATATCAAATTCCTCCTCAAAGGCGGCCACCAACTCCACCGATTGCACGCTTGAAGCCCCCAAATCGACCGTAAAACTGCACTCCGGCCTGACCTGATCCGGGGCAATCTTCAAAATCTGAGCTGTTACCGCCTTGATACGTTCTTCGACTGTCGCCATGTTTTTTGTCCTTTCGTCATTCTGAAAGTCAATATTATTGTTGCTATAAACTGCAGAATCGCCTGCCCAATGCGTCTTTTCGGGCATGACACGGCCCGCATTATAGCCAAAATCAGAAAAAAAACAAGGCCCATTTCCCGCCCTGCCTGCTGCTCTCGATAAATCTGCAACAGTTACTTCTTCGGCAGGCCCTTCTTGAAAATGGGCTTTTGGTCGTGGGGTTTGGGTGTGAACATGTCTTTTGCGGTCAGTCCGCATTTTGCAATCATTTGGCGGCAGTATTCCAGATTGCCGAGTTCCCTGCCGGTATTGTTTGTGCCAAAGGCGAATTTTGCGCCGGAGGTCTTTGCGCGTTTGATAAATGCCTCCGACGGGATACGATACCGCGCGTTAATCTCAATCGCAACGTCGTTCTTCACCGCGGCGTCGATGACTTTTTGCATGCGATCTTTTGTCCAGAGCGCATCGTCGGTCACCGGAAAGCCCAAACCGCAGTTTTGCGCGATGCCGAACTTGACTCCGTTTTTCTTCGAGATTGCGACGGCTTCGTCCAGCGTCAGGCCTCCCTTGAGATGAACATGGTAGTCAACGAGTTCAAATACCGGTTCACCCGTGCCGCTCTGCCGGGGCCCGCAGGAACATCCCATGCAAACGAAAACCGACAACACTACAAGTACTGTTTGCATTCTCTTCATTCAATTATCTCCCGGAACAGTTGAGTTTTTTTGTGACAGGCAGCATTATAGGCGAATCGTCAGCGATTACACGAACAAAATGTGTGCTTGTATGTGTTCAGCGGCAACGGCGGGGCAAGCGGCGCCCTACAGACAGGGTGGGGTTTGCCACACCATGTCGCTGAAATCTCAATCGGCAGAGCCTGGTGAGCCGTTTATGCTTGTGCTTGCCGCCCAGCTTTCGGCGTCGTCCCATGTCGCCGGATGGGCTGTCGCATCGCGGATGACAAGGGAATAACCGTCGCCGTCGGTTGTCGGATACCACGCGTCGTTATACCCGAATCGCAGGATGGCCGCCCGCAGAGGCGCAGCTAATCTCAGGGTGATGTTCTCGCCGCCATTGCTGAGGTTGCCGGTATACTCGCCGTCAGCCAGGTTCAAACCGGCACCGTAGAAGGTCTGGAACTCGCCGCGGTTGTTCGCCACGAGCACATATTCACCGGCCACGAGAGTCTGCGCACCGAACGTAAACTCAATGCCGCCGGCGAGGCGCACGCCCGTAAGGTCAAGCTCCTCGGTACCGATGTTTTGCAGTTCGACGAATTCATAGTCGCTTCCGCTGACGGGATGGTACATCAACTCGGTGATCCGCAGATTGTCCAGCAGCAGTTTGACGCCGACCATCGGGTCTTCGGTCTGAGAGACATCGACTACCGCGTCAAGCGCCAGGCCGAAAACGATATCGCTGCTGGTGGCGTTCTTTTGATGGACTTCCACGGCAATAACGTTGTCGTCGGGCTGCAAATTTGTCGCCGGAATTGTGAAGTATTCATAGGCGGCATTGCCGACGGCGTCTCGATCGACCCATGTGTTATGCGTAATAACCGTGGTTTCATTAAAACCGACGCGCAAAGCCTCGGCGCCGTTGATATAGATGACCGCCCCGTCATCGACAACGGTGGCCACATTCAACTCGATGATGTCGGCGACATCGACCTCAGAAGGAATGGTGAAGTGGCTGCGGAAGTAATACGTTGGGGCGCCCAACGTAAGCGGCGTGTTCTTGGGCGCCGGCAGGCTGGAACCTTCGACATAGAGCAATGCCTCTCCTGCGAGCCAGAGCGCGTCGTCATAGTCATACTCCCGCCATGCGGTTTGCAGGTCGGTGTTAGTCTGATCGTAGGCCCATTCATTCTCAATGGCTATGAGGTTGATCTCGATGGTGTCGCCGCCTGCTACGAACGGGTTGGCCACACCGGGTGTCGGGATGGTGAAGAAGGCATAATCTCCGCCGCCGTCGGGAGAGCGCCCCTGTGAGACATCTGTCGTCTGCGGACCGTAAAGAACCCCGTCAATCGGGCTGCTGTCGGAGGCGTATATTGCTATCATCTCCAGGTCGGACGAGAGCCGGAAGGGCACATGGCCCGGATCGCTCTGTGCATCCGCATCGAGATCGGCGAAGCCTTCGCCTGCGATGAAGTTCAGCGGAGAGAATTGATACTTTTCCGGCTGCGAAACCGGGTTGTCGGTGATATAGATACCGCCAAGGTCAACGGGATAGATATCTGGGTTGTAGAATTCAATGAAGTCATCGACGAAGAGAATGTCGCCGTTGGCGAACCACTCGTTGATCTTGATGGTGCTCCTGTCGCCAAGCGGCTGCACTACGTTGGCGGCGCCGAAGGTGGGCTGTGTGAGTCTCCAGTCGCCCTCGTCGTCCCGGCCGATGGATAAATCGACAACCTGCAGACCGAATTCGACAGAATCCACGAGACTGCCCGTGTCGTCGTAGAGATAAACCCCTTCGCCTCTGTCGGCGATGGCAAAACCAAGGTGGATATCACTTGTGCCGATCATGGAATCTGCATAGAGAACCAGGTATTGGCCCGGATTGATCGTGGCGCCGGCTCCGAAGACATATTTTGTCGGGTCGCCCTGATTGTCGGTTATGCGCATGCCCGCCAGGTTCAGGGGCGCCGGGCCGTCATAGTAGAGTTCAATCAGGTCCGGCGCCGTGCCGTTATAGTCAAGTGCCGAAACGTTGTGGGCCAGCACCTCATTGATAACGAGTCTGGAATATGCCGTATCGACGGTCCATGTCTGCGAGACGCCCGGGGCGTTTTCGCTCTGCCACTGGCCGATGAAGTTCTTGCCGATTACTTCGACGGTGTAAGACTCGCCATTGCCAAGCTGCGATAATTCGATCGGCGTATTGACCGGGTATTCACCGCTCCATGCGCCGCCGTTTAGCCGGTATTTGTAGTCGCTGATGCCCGGGCCTGCCACAGTGAGCGTCGCATCGGTCCGCCAGGTCGTCGGGGCGGGTTCTCCGCTGACGGCGGCGCCGGCGGGTGCATAGGCGCCCAGGTCGATACCTCCGGGTGCGGCATTGCGGGCGGGCGAGGAAGCCTTCAGATGGAAATCACCTGACGGGTCGACAAACAACGGGGCGCCGACGAAATTACCCTGGCCCAGATCCATCGTAGTTCCGAGCCGCACACTGACGATGTCGTCGGCCCGGTTGGCCGGGATAAGGCAGTTGTGCATGACAAGATCCGTCTCAAAACCGGGCGATCCGCCAAGGTCCTCGTCGACATGGTCGAATATGCGCTGTGGGATATCCCGGAAGATATTGCCGTTCAGGTAAGCGCCCTTGCCCTGCTGGTCCCGGCCGGGGATAAGGAAGTTGATCACAGAATACCTGTCGGCGCCCTGGTCGTCCGGTATGCCGA
>JAGHBX010000435.1 GCA_021160785.1 Planctomycetota bacterium
GAGTTCTATGACCTTGCAAATGACCCCGACTGCCTCAAGAACCTTATCGATTCCGCCGAGCAAAGGGGCGAGATCAGGAAGATGCAGAGCCAGCTTGGTAACTGGATGAAACAAAGCGGCGATCCGCTATTGAGCGCTTTTGAGAACCGCAACTCTCCCGAAAAACTAAAGGCCGCCCTGATTGATATTTACGGCGCCAACTATACAAGACCCGCAAACAAACAGCCCAACGCTGCGCGAGGTAACAGGAAGAAGAAAAGGCGAGGTTAATGGAATGAAGAAACCGATTGGAATTCTGATTGCGGTTTTATTTTTCGCCATATCGAGTTTGGCGACAAGTGCATTTGCCGAATCTCAAAGTGCGATTAATCCTTCCGCCCGCAAGATACTGTCCGATCGCGGCGTCGAGAAGCTTGTGTTCATTAAGCGGCAGACCTACCATTCCAGCCATTTCTATACGGACTTTATAGACGGTTGCGATCGGTTTGGGGGCGGCCTGTGTGTGCTTGACCTGAAGAGCGGCAGAGTTACCGATCTGGCGCCGGAGATGAAAGGCGGTATCTTCGGCAGGTTCTGCCTGCATTTTGACGCCGACAAGATTGTGTTCGACTGGAAAGAGGGGACAGCCAAGGGGTTCAGGATTTTTGAGATTGGAATCGATCCGAGTACTGGGGCCCGGACGGGAAGCGTGCGTCAACTGACTTATCCTCCGGATGACGAGGCGGCGAGAATACGCAAGTACGACAACCATAAAAACGGCGGCACGGCGAGGATGTATTATCACCAGACCGACGATATGCACCCCTGCTATCTTCCCGACGGCGGTATCGTCTTTACGTCGAGCCGCTGCGAATACGGCACGCTGTGCGATGCGCCCGACCACCTGTCGACGGCCGTGCTGCACCGTATGGATGGCGACGGCGCCAATATGCAGCAATTGACCAACAGCGCCGTCAGTGAGTTTTCGCCGTCGATGATGGAAGACGGGCGTATTCTGTACACGCGGTGGGAATATGTCGATAAGGGACAACTCGGCGTCAAATGCCTCTGGGCGATGCGGCCGGACGGGTCGGGGTCGGTTGAGATTTATGGAAACGATATTCAGTTCCCGCCAAGCTTCCTGCACGGCCGACAAATACCGGGTGAGAGCAACAAGTTTGTCATGTTGGGCGTCCCGCACTATCCTCAAAGCGGGATCGGAACGGTTATTCGCATTGACACCACCATGAACATTCGCACGCGCGAGCCGATGACCTATATCACGCCGCATGTCGATATTCGCCAGGAGGGGGGATGGAACCACCTCGAAGAGGGCAAGTGGCGAAAGCACAAGAAGGGTCCACTGTATATGGATCCGTATCCGTTGGCGGAAGATTTGTTTATGGTCGCCTACAACCCGGACAAGCAATGGGACGATCCCGTTGCGTACGGCCTGTATATCATCAGCGAATCCGGCAGGCATGAACGAATATATGTCAATCCTGCGATATCCTGCTGGCAGCCGACACCGCTAAAGCCCTGCAAACGACCGCCGATCCTGTCGACCGTCCGCGACGAGAAGCTGGCATCGAAAAACCTGGCCGAATGTTTTGTCCATGATGTCTATCGGGGAATGGAGGGGATCAAGCGCGGGGAGGTTAAGTACATTCGCGTGATGGAGCAGATCCCGCGTCCGTGGGACTGCCGCCAGTTCTGGGGCGGGGTGAGCCACACGGGTCTTATCAGTCGCAATACGGCACTCGCGGCCAAGGCGATGCACGGCATTGTGCCCGTCTATGAAGACGGCTCGGCCCATTTCTACGTCGCAGCAGATCGCAATATCTATTTCCAAGCGCTCGACGAGAACTTCATGGAACTCCAGCGCGAGCGGACTTACGTCAACTATCGTCCGGGCGAGGTTCGCTCCTGTGTGGGCTGTCACGAGACACCCAATACGCTCTCGCAGGCCGGGCACATTACGATTGCGATGAGGAAGTCTGCGGTAATGCCCGGACCTCAGCCGGGCGATGAGACCGGCCGACAGGTGATACATTATCCGTCGTATGTGCAGCCGGTGCTGGATAAGCATTGCGTTAAATGCCACAGCGGCGATAAGCCCAAGGGCAAACTCGATTTGACGGGCACGATGACGAAGATTTTCAGCGTGTCGTATGAAAACATTATGAAAAAGGGCCTGGTCAAGACCTACCGGGAAGCTTCCGATTGGGAGGGCACGCCGTATTCGCCGCCGAAGAGCATCGGCTCCCACGCCAGCCGATTCATCACCGCCATTCGCCAGGGTCCGCAGCACAAGGATCTGGATTTGCCGATAGCCGATTTTGCGCGTCTGGCGACGTGGGTGGACGCCAGCGGCGTGTATTACGGGTCATACTGGGGACGCCGGCGACTGGAATACAAAGACCACCCCAATTTCAGACCGGTTCCGACCTTCGCAGAGGCCTTGAGCACAGTCTGCCCGCTGTCCGTTGACAAGCGATAAGAGGCGTTGCCGTTTCGCCTTTATCATAACCGGGCTGAAATCGGCGGACACCCTTGAGGGAGGGGTCTAATCGAAGGGCCGGACAAGGAATTTTCTGGAAAATACGCAGATTTTTTTGACAACACACCGTTTCTGGCGTATATTATAATTAATCCAGTTATCTGGAGGTGGATGGCAATGTGCTATCGGAGGCCCGAAAGGGCCTTTTTTTATATGAATTTTTTCCCAAAGACCCTGCCCGATCTTCGATCATATTTGTCCTGCAATATGGAGATGACTTTCCTGGCAAATGGCGCAGGCTTCTTGTCCAGCAGTTCATGTTCATGGAGAATTTCATTTCTGCTTGGGTGGGCGATCAAATCAGCTAATTGCAGTCCGGAGATATTGTTGGCCTTGGGCTTAACCTTCAATTGTTTGCTGGTGAGGACTTTCTGGAAGACGTCTGCAGGTATGTAATCTGTTCCCTGGTTCCAGAGCCTGCTAAATGAGTCCTTCAAACGCCGATCACTCTTTCCGCCCCGAGATTCAGCCAGCGCATCACCGCATGCATCTTTCCTTTGAAGGAACATCGCATA
>JAGHBX010000639.1 GCA_021160785.1 Planctomycetota bacterium
CCAGTCCCGATCAGTATGGTTTTGTGATGAACGGCTTTGACAAGCTCAAGCGGTCGTGTCCGCGGATTACCAGGATGCTCACCGAACAGCCGGAGACGGAACTTGCCGGCGGGCCGAATGTGTATTGTGTGATATCGAATCTTTACCGGCGCCAGGCCGCCGAAAAGCGCCGGGCGTTGGGTGACAAGTTCTGGTGGTATATCTGCACCGGACCCAAGGCGCCGTATTGCACGCTGTTTATCGATCATCCCGCTACTGAACTTCGCGTATGGCTGTGGCAGACGTGGAAGCGGAATATCGAGGGGATCTTAGTCTGGCAGACAAACTACTGGACCAGTTCCGCAGCCTATCCGGACAAACCACAGAACCCCTACGAAGATCCAATGGGTTGGGTGAGCGGCTACAGCACACCCGCCGGCAACAAAAGGCCCTGGGGCAACGGCGACGGCCGGTTTATTTACCCGCCCGAAACAGCCGCCAACGGACGCCCGGACAAACCGATTCTCGACGGGCCCGTCGACAGTATCCGCTGGGAGATGCTACGGGACGGAATCGAGGATTATGAGTATCTTGCAATGTTAAAAAGGCTCATCGAGCAAAAGGAGGGCAAGCTAAGCGCCTCGCAGCGCAAGCGATTAACATCCCTGCTCGAAGTGCCCGACAGCATCACAAAAAGCATGACCAGCTTCACCAAAGACCCAGCCCCGATCGAGGCCCGACGCGACGAAATTGCCCGTGCGATTGAGCAATTGAACAAGCTCCGATGAGCATTCCATGGACCTTGCATGGGCATGGAACGCCGCTTTTTGTCACGAAATGGCGGTTTTTGCGGTGCTTTTGCATTCTTTGCTTTACATTGACGGCAAAATCCGATATAGTAGCAGGGTTCTCAAGGAAATGGGGAATGGATTTTTCTGTCCTTAAGATGGAGGCACGAAAATGAAAGCAGGAACTCTTCTAACCGCAATCTTTCTTATTCTCGCAGCTTCTCTGGCTTCGGCCGCCGAGCCGGTCACGTTTGCCGATGCGAATTTGAAGGCGATTGTGGAAAAGACGTTGGGCTCTTCCGATCCGACGGCCGACGACATGCTCAATCTGACCAGGCTTTATGCCGGTTCGCAGGAAATCGGCGATCTTGGCGGGCTGGAGCACGCAAAGAACCTGACATCGCTGTGCGTTCACCGCAACAAGATCAAGGATATTTCGCCGGTGGCGAATCTGCGTGAGCTTACGTATCTGTGCATTCACGATAACCAGATCGAAGATATTTCGGCCGTGGCGGGATTGAAGAATCTGACGAATCTGCTGTTGTACGGCAATAAGATTGAAGATATCTCGCCTGTTGCCGGTTTGAGCAGTCTGGCGTCGCTGTATGCCGCCGACAACAGGATAGAGAGTATTTTGGCGGTGGCCGGGTTGAAAGAGCTGCGTTTTCTGGATGTCAGCGATAATCGTGTCGGGGATGTCTCGGCGATTGCCGGCCTGACGGAACTGACGGATTTGAGAATGCCCAACAACAAGATCAGCGACCTCAGCGCCGTTGGCAAGCTTGGTAAACTCAAGAACCTGTGGGTGTACGGCAATCCGGCCGCGCTGCCTTCGGAGTTGTTGTCCGACGACAGCAAAACCAGCGTCTATTGCGACTCGACTCAATATGCCAAACTGGCAGGCGATCCTTCAACAATGGGCAAGGTGGAATTTTCCGCCAAAGTCGACAACTTCATGGTCAGCCGCAACAAGTGTTTCATTCGCATGGTGGCCGATGACGGCGCGGGACAATTACCGGCGGGGGAGTATAAGCTGGGAAGCTGGGAAGTCAAAAAGAAGGATAAAGACGGAGTCGAATGGGCGCTGGCCGCCTCGGTGCGTTCGTCCAAAAAGGGGGGCTTTAAGATAGCCGAAGACAAGCCGATCAAGCTGGATGTGGGTGAGCCGATTGTGGCGCAGCTTTCCGCCAACAAGAAGCGTTCGAGCTATAGCTTCAGCCAGAACCTTGTCGGGCGGATGGGCGAGAACATTTCCATTTCGCGGGACGGCGCCAGGGCGAAGCCGCCCAAACTGCAGATCAAGAACAAGGCGGGCACTTACGACAAAACCTTCAATTTCGAGTATGGGTGAGGCGGTACCTGTTTGCTCTCGTGGCGAGAGCCCAAAGACGTAAAGGGACCGTTTACCGCGACCATCAAACTGAACGGGCCGTTCAAGATCGAGACAAAACCCTTCACTACCGAAGAGTCTGAAAAGACGACGTCCGAATCTCAACGCGGCGAGCCCGCAGCCAGGAAAAAATCAACCGGTTTCAAAAACGCGATTCGCCGATTCTTCATCGGCGAATAGCAGTATATATACCTGCGTATGTCCGACAGAAAGCCGAGTCGGACCCGACAATATGATATTCTCGTGCGACCAGAGCGGCGTTTTATCGCCGTTTTTTTTATTTTTCCGTAAGTTTTTGGCGGCATGCTGGACTAATATAGTGGTCATGACCGAGATTCCTGACAAATTGTCGGCACCTCCGACACATACTGACGATGCCGACGATCTGTGTCTGGCCGAGCAGTTCAAGTGCGGAGACGGTTCGGCCTTTGACCGGATAGTTGACGAGTATGCAGCGGATGTGCGAGTCTTTGCAAATCGATTGCTGGGCTGGGACGGTGATGTCGAGGATGCCGTACAGGAAGTATTTCTGGCGGCCTTTATGGGTCTGAAAAAATTCAAGGGCCACTCGATCCTGCGAACATGGTTGTATTCGATAACCATTAATAAATGCCGCAGCCACAGACGCAAAAAGATGATTCGACTTCGAGTGTTTCCGGGTAATGAAGTTAAGGCTGATTTGGCGGCGACAGCATCGGATTCAATGACAGCCGGCGATCTTGACCAGGTCCGCAAAGCGGTGCGGTCTTTGCCTGCGAAGTATCGGGAGCCGGTGGTGCTGAAGTATCTCGAGGAGCTTTCGACGGAGAAGATATGTGAGATCCTGGGTTTGTCGAGTAACGCCGTTTATGTTCGGCTGAATCGTGCAAGGGCGATGTTGAAAGACAAACTTTCAAATCTGATGGATGGATAGATGAGCGAAGAGAGATTAAAAGAATTACTTCGACAGGCGGACCGATGTGCTGAGTCTCATCGAAGCAGCCCAGGCGGCGATCTTGCGGATATTGTTCGACGGCGCGCACGGTCAAGGCATATCAGGAGGATCAGTTTTTCATCTGCGGCGGCAGCAGTCATTCTGGCTGCAATTGGCGTGTGGACTGTTGCGGGCGTGTTGAATGCGCGAAACGCCAGGCAGATTGCGGCTCTTGAGGCGAAGGTGGCCGAGCTTGACGTGCAGATGGAGACGTCGCTTAGGTTTGTTAAAGAGCTTACTCAGCACGAGCGTGAGCATGCCAGGCTGCATCAGCTTAAAAGGGAACTGGCCGCCATACCTGATCCCCTCGAGGAGATCGCCAGGCAGGATGACAGGACGGCGTTTGTCATGGTGTATCAGGCTGACAAGCTTTATCGCGAGTTGAATCTGAGGGGCTCGGCAGTTAAGACTTATAATCGGGTTATTAAATTGTTCCCCGAGAACAGATGGGCAGAAGTCGCAAAAGAGCGATTATCGCAAATGAGTCAGGGTGACAATAACAGCGAAATTTGAAAGGAGATCTGAAATGAAAACGGTAAAAGCAGCGTGGATCCGAGTAATTATCCTGGCATTATGTGTTTCGGTTGGGTGGACACAGGAGCCCCCTGGTGAACTCAAAGCCCAATCGCAGAAGAAAGCTGTGCCGCCGACCCGACAGGCAAGCTGCATAGTGAAGATTACAGCCGATCCTGCGGTATTTCCGCTGACTATTGACAATGTCATGTATTTGGCGCACAGTTCCGGAGTCGGCGGCAGGGCAATTGGCGAAATACTTGGTTATGAAGCACCCGCACCCGACGAGCTGATCGGCGTAGAGGAGCTTGCTGGCCCGGACAGCGACAGGTCGGAAGGATATGGCGACTATGGTATGGGCGTCAAGAAGACCTATGGGTTCAGTTACTACGGCGGGGAGGGATCAGGCGGCTATAGTATGACCGGGCCTGAAGCTGAGAATACCCCCCCTGCCAAGCCTGCTGCCACGCCAGGCGCAAGGACAGGCGTAACCACACGTACTACACGTCGGCCCACACCGGCTGCAACGCCTGCCACATCGTCTATGCGTTCGTCTGCGCCTACAGCCACGGGTTCTTCCTCCCGATACAGGGCTACTTCACGTTCAAGTAAAGCCCCTGTGTCTCGGACTCCTTCCACCACGTCAACACGATCAACACGCCCCACTACTTCGAGGTCCTACGGATATACACGCACCACACCTGCGCGTGCCAGCGCGGCGGCATCTGCGCCGAGAGACCAGGATCAAGTGCTCTTCTTCCAGTTGAATGTGAATTTCAGGGATTACAAAGACGTTTCCGCCGATGCACAGGCGGTGATGCTGACAGTTGTCAAATATCTGCGTGAGGCTCTTGAGAGTGCGTTTCGGGATCAAGGGCACTCGCTGGGGCCGCAGATAGAGCTTGCAGATCAGGAAGTCAGTCGGGCTGAGGCGGAACTTGTTGCTCTGCAGAGCCATCTGCGCGACATTTCAGGTTCACAGGATCTTTCTCGACAAGTCATCCTGAGTGATGTCCGTGGTTTGCGGAATGAACTTGAGAGTACAAAAATGCAGCAGGCCGCCGACGAGGCCATGATGGAAGCACTCATAAATCAGATTGAGCAGAGCCGAAGAAAGCTGGCGGAAAAACTGCAAACAGATGACATCATGCAGGAATTGGAACAGATCGTCAAGATAAACAAGAAGAAAATGGAATATACCAATAAGCTCCATGAGAAAGGAACAGCATCGCAGTTGGATATGGCCAAGGCAACGGAGGAATTAGCCCGAGCCAGGATTGAATTCGCCAAACGTGCCGAAGAAGTGAGTTTGTCTGTTGCAGGCGGGCAGGAGGGTGAGTGGAATGATAAACTGGCGAGTATTTCGGTTGAAATGGCCCAGAACGCGGCACGGGTGGCTGGCCTCCAGCCTCAACTGAAAAGGGGCGAAGTGCTTCTTGCCATGGCGGACAGATACGAAGTGGAGTCATTGAAGTCAGGCCTTGCCAAGAGGAATCTGGAAAAAGCGATACTGTGGCAAAGCCAGATGAGCCGCAAGGTGCGGGTCCTGTCGCCGCCGACGGTGATTGTGATAGGCGCCGAGTGATCGCATAGACATTGTCGAGACAAGCCTCCGTGCCGTAACGGCAGCGGGGGCTTTTTTTTTGACAAAGGGGCAAGAAAGGGTGGATGAGGGGAATCGAACCCCCGACCCCTAGATCCACAATCTAGTGCTCTAACCAACTGAGCTACATCCACCGCAAAACTCTCATCGGGGCGTATCGGAACCCTCGGCCTCGATGAAAAGGGCATTTTATACTGATATCGGCATTGTGTCAAGGTTCTTCGGTCTTTTTGTTGTGGATGGCCCTTGCCACAAGAAAACCCGCCCAGTAAACGGCCCAGACGGCGCCGAAGCCCACGGCGAAAAACACGAAGATCCTCACCCTGCACAGGTACAGGTTTTTACAAATCCATGAAATGCGGCCGAGGATGCGTATCAGGTAGTATGCTATCGCCGGCCCGATCGAAATGGACACGAACCATACGATATTTCTCAGTTTCTTGCTTGAGATCATTTCTGCTCCGCGGTTACATAATGATTTGGCAAAATGCCCCTGTTTAACTTTCGGCATTTGTGTGCTTGTGCTTTAGAAACGACCGGACCGCCGCCGCATATAAAATGACAGCGAAGACGAAGAATATAATACAGGCCATTTCGATCCACTCGTGCGTTATCCTTACGGCGCCGGTATTTGCGAATCTGTAGAACGGGTTGCCCGTTTTCGGCCAGAACGGCTCAACGTCGTAATGATAGAATGAATCGATAAAAACATGCATCCAGATGCCCGTCATGCCGCCGAGCACCATTCCGACAAGTGAGGCTCGGTAACGGATACGAAGCCGCCGCATTATCCGTTCAAAAAGCAGACGCACGGGCTTTGCAAAATAAACAACCGTCCCGCAGATCGCACCGACAATACCGCCGACAAGAAACGTATGCCAGTGCCAGTGGCGATGATGAGGCCAGCCCGGCGCAAAGAGAACCTCAACGTCGACAATAACATTAGCCAACAAAAACATCGGCAGATCAATCCACCGACGAAAAACAAGCCCCAAAAATCCACTCGGACCAAAATGATACGGCGTAAATGGCATAGCCCTACACAGTCTCCAGTCGCGACTGATAAACCTGTGGATAGTCGTCCCAGGTTCTGCCCTGGAGGATTCTGCCGTTTCTTTTTTTATTGACTCCGCCCCATTGCTTAAAGAAAAATGCAGCGTTTGCTTTTTCGCATTTTTCCTTAACCTCAAGCGCCCATTCCTGGCGCATCTCTCTGGCGCCGGGCCCGGACTCTCCACCGACGATTACCCAGTCTATTCCTCGAAGGTCCAGATCCGGTACGGGGCCCAGCAAAGGTTCCAAAGACAGAAATTTAACCGCCGCGGCAGTTGAACGCAAATCCTCAGCCCGACCCACATAATCGTTGTTTTCGATTGTGACCCCCATCCAGATATTCTCCGACCACTCCAACAGCGGACCAAGCTCCCGCAGGCGCTCAGATCGCTTCGTGAGAACCTGAAACGTGTGCCTTGCGTTGGCCTCCATGGCGGAAAACACCTTCTCAATGAAATCAAACGGTACCTGCTCATGAAACAGGTCGCTCATCGAATTGACAAAAACGACACGAGGCTTCTTCCATCGATAAGGCTCATCGAGTGCTTCCGGATGAAGCGTTACGGCAAAACCATTGCGATACCTCCTCTGCCCCATGGCCTTCAAACGTTTAGCCATCCGCTCAGCATAACAGTTAAGGCACCCCAGGCTGATTTTCGTACAACCGGAAACAGGATTCCAGGTAGATTCCGTCCACTCAATGGATGATTGTGTTGCCATATATATCACGAATCTCCCAGGCGTTCATCCTTTTGCAGATAGTTCTGTACGTAGTCTTTTATTGCATCCTCCAGAGAAGTCGTTTCTTTGTTGTAGCCGGCGTTTTGGAGTTTTGTTGTGTCTGCCTTGGTGTAGTACTGGTACTTTGCCTTCAAATGTTCGGGCATATCTATGTATTCGATATTGGGCTGTTTGTTCATTGCGGCGAAGGTTGCTTTTGCCAGGTCGTTCCAGTTTCTTGCGTTGGCCGTTCCGATGTTGTACAGGCCGGCTAATTCCGGATTGTCCAGGAAGAACAGGGTCATGTCTACGGTGTCTTTTACGTAGATAAAGTCGCGTAGTTGCTCGCCGTCGGCGTATTCGGGATGGTAAGATTTGAACAATCCCACCCTGCCCTTCTCGTTGATCTGCTCGAAGGCCTTTATGACGAAGCTTCTCATATTGGCCTTGTGGTATTCGTTCGGACCGAAGACGTTGAAGAACTTTAGCCCTACGATGTTTTCCAGCAGCCCGAAGCGTTTTGCCCAGAGGTCAAACATGTGCTTGGAATAGCCGTACATATTGAGCGGAATGAGCTTGTCGAGTTCGTCTTCGTCATCGACAAACCCCTGCTCTCCGTCGCCATAGGTTGCGGCGCTGGAGGCGTAGATGAATCGCGCGCCCGACTCGACCGCCCAGTTGGCCAACAGCTTCGAGAACTCGTAGTTGTTCTTTACGAGGTAGCTGCAGTCGGTCTCGGTGGTGTCGGAGCAGGCGCCCATGTGAAAAACGGTCTCGACGGAATCGTCTATGTCGCCGGCGGTGAACATGTCCAGAAAGTCGTCGGCCTCGACATAGTTGGCGAATTTGAGCCTGCGCAGGTTCTTCCATTTCTCATCGGCGCCCAGGATGTCCACGATGATAATATCGTCGATGCCGCGTGCGTTCAACGCCGCGACAATCGCCGAACCGATAAAACCCGCTCCGCCCGTTACGATAATCATAGGACTCTCCAATAGCTATGGTTCCATTCCTTTTCCCCGCAGAGTATGCGTTTTTCGCCGAAATGTCAATTTCAAACCCTCCCGTGCGCAGCCCAGGGGCGATTTTGCCTTGTATTTTACACAATATGTTGGTATAGTTAAGGCTGAAATCTGATATTGAAGGAGAATTTGATGAAGAGAACGTATCTGATTATTGCCATATTTATGTGCTTCTGGGCGGTTGTTTCCGCCGCAGACAACGAAAAGGGCAAAAAAACTCAATCAGACAAAGCAGACAAGACCGAAAAGAAAGAGCTCAAATTAGAGGACCTGTTCCCTGAGAAAAGCCTGTTCGGGCCGTCGGCTTTGGGCATGGCGTTTTCACGGGACGGCAAATACGCGGCGTATCTCTACAGGCCATACAAGGAACGTCGCCACGGAAGCGACCTGTATATCTACGATGTCGAAAAGGGCAAAGCCAGGCGCATCACATGGCCGTCGGTAATGGCGAAGTTTCAAAAATCCTCGCGCAAAGTGGTCGAGGACAGAATCGAAAAAGCCAAAAAGGAAAAGGCGACCGAGGACGACGAGAAAAAGGGAGGCGAGGAAGAGAATAACAAGGAACAGAAAAAGGGCAAAGGCAAAAAGACCAAAGACGCCCTGCCGGATGACGACAGCGACGGCAAGGAAAAAAAGTCAGAGGACAAAAAGGAAGGCGATCACGACAAATCCGACAAGAACGCAGATAAGAAGGGTGATGAAGAAGACCAGTTGAAGAAACGCGGCGACTGGGTGAACGACAAGGATGCCGACGACGAGAAGGCGCCTAAGTACGGCGGTATCGGCAGGTTGAAATGGTCACCGGTTTCCAATGAGCTTCTATTGGACAGCGAGGGGGATATTTACCGCTACAAGGTCTGCGCCGACAAGCTCACACGCCTGACGCATACCCGGGACCGGGAAAGTTCTTTCGACTGGCTTGACGATGCGAGCGGTTACGTCTACAAGCGGGAAAGTTCTGTGATGAAGGTTGTCTTCGGTTCGGACTTCGCCCTCCAGATTGATCCGAAGTTTCCCAACGGCGACGAATTGGAACGGTACCGCATAAGCCCCGACGGCAAGCGTATTGCATTTTTGACTTCCAAAGAGATAAAGGCCACGGTAGCCAGCAAGGTCGAAATTGCCAATTACCGCGACCGGCTCATGAAGGCAAAAGAAGTTTCACGACAGGTCTCCGATGATCCGCTGGGCGTTCGTGAAAAGCGAATTTATCTGTATGAGATAAGCGATAACGATGATGAAAAAGACGAACTCGTAGAGGTGTTCAAAGGCGAAACACACATGCCCGACGACATGGTCAAGGCGCCGGTATGGTCGCCCGATTCCAAAAAAATCGCTTTTATGACTTTCGAGCAGGATCCCGCCCTGGTCAATATCTTCGAGGCGAAGGTTCCCGAAAAGAAGAAGGAGAAAGAAAAGAAGGAAAAGGCAGGCGGCAAAGACGAAGATGAAAAGGCCGACCAGGACAAAGACAAAGAGAACAAAGACGGCGGCAAGGACGAAAAGAAAGATACCGAAAAGTCCAACAAGGATGACGAGTCAAAACCCGACCAGGCAAAAGAGGTATTTCGTTTCCTGCATTACGGCGGACCGAACACACCGCGGATGATGGAGCTTTATTACCTGGCCGACAATAAACGGATTGTTTATCTCAGCGAGCAGACGGGGTTTCGTCATCTGCACGTGCTCGATCCGCTGTACGAAAGCTTCAAGCCGTTGACGAGCGGGCCTTTCGAGGTCTACCCGATAGATATCTCGAAGGACCGCAAGTGGGTATTCGTGCATGCGACGAAGGAGCATCCTTCGCAGACCGATGTCTATAAGGTATCGACGGCAAACGGCAGGATGATTCGTTTGACGAAGGCAAAAGGCGTCCACAGCAATTCGGCGGTGAGTCAGGACGGCAGCAAAGTGCTGACGAATATGGTAAGCTGCGGCCATCCCAGGGAACTGTTCTTCATCGACACCAAAGCCAGGGTCTGCAAAGCACTCACCGACTCACACCCCAAAAAGGCTCATGAGTTCGCCGAGCACAAGCCGGAATTCTTCGATTACAAAAACCGTTACGGCCAAAAGATCTACGGTATGATGTTCAAGCCCGACAACTGGAGCAGGAGGGACAAGCGGCCGGTGCTGATCTATTTCTACGGCGGCCCGCTCGGCACGCGAAAGATGGTCACGCAGGGCAGCTACAGTCCCTACAACTACGCCTTTCCGTACTACATGGCCAAAAAGCACGGCTATGTAGCGTGCACGATCGATACCCGCGGCAACAGCGGCTATGCGGGCGTATTCGAAAAGGCAAACTTCGGTCAGGTCGGAAAACCGCAGGTCGAGGACCTCGTCGACGGCGTCAAGTTCCTCATCGACAATTATGGTGTGGACAAAGAAAAAGTGGCGATTCACGGCTGGAGTTTCGGCGGTTTCCAGACGCAGATGTGCATGTACACCGAGCCGGATGTCTTCAAGGTCGGTATCGCAGGCGCAGGGCCCACCGAGTGGGAAAACTACAACTCATGGTACACCCGCCACACCATCGGAAAGAGCGAGCCCGGCAAGGCGACACTGAAGGAATTTTCATTGCTGCCGCTGGCGAAGAACCTCAAAGGCCACCTCCTGCTCGTTCACGGCATGGAGGATTCCAACGTCCTCTACCAGGACACAGTGCGTATCTATCGCGAACTCTTAAAGGCCGGCAAAGAAACCTTAGTCGAACTCTTCCTCGACCCAACCGGCGGCCACGGCCTGGGCGGCGATGTCAAAACCCTCTCAAGGTACCGCAAGTACGAACAGTTCCTCCTCCGAACAATCGGCCGATACGAATCCAAAGAGAAGAAAGCCAAATCGGCCGGGGAAAAAGCCAAAGACAAAAAGAATGCAAAGCAAAAAGGCAAGAAAAACGCCGCGTAGAGATCATCGCCCTGCGGCGGATTAGCCCACCGGGAAACTCAAACGCTTTTGCATCTTGAAGTGTTCGATGCTGCCGTAGAGGGTGTGGCTTTTACCGACGATATCGTAGCCGCGCTCTTCGTAGAACCCGATGGCGAGTTCCCTTGCGTTTAAGACGACCCGCCTGCCGCCCTTGGCCTTGATCCGTTTTTCGATCTCAGCCAGCAGCTTGCTCCCGATCCCCTTGCCCTGATACCTGTCGTCGACCGCCATATATCGAATCTGTGCCTCACCGGGTGAATTGAAATGCGCCCGCACCACACCGCAAACACCGCCGCCGACCTGACATGCCATCAGATGGATGCTCTCGTCTTCGAGGTCGTCCATCTCCCTGCCGGCAGGCTGGCCCCAGGGCTTTCGCAGAATCCGCCAGCGCAAATCGTAATACTTCGCAAAATCCTCTTTAGTTTTAGGTTCGATGATTTTCATTTTCCCATCTGATTGCAGAATTCCAAGTTGCAGCGGAGTCCGTTTTTGTTGCCCGGCAGTGTCGCAAACCGAGCGGGGCAGGACGTCACTCAAGCTGTTCTTTAGTCGATTGTCTACTTGCTTGCGTCAATTCGAAGATGTAAATTTCTTCGGGAGAATATCGTAACTGAGAACCATCTTCAGCCACCCATGTATCTTGGTGACGTAAATTAGTTTCCGGGTAATAC
>JAGHBX010000062.1 GCA_021160785.1 Planctomycetota bacterium
AGGTTCTCCGCCAAAGGCTTACGGTGTTCTCTCCATATCAGATAGATTGAAGGATCTATTTCCATACGTACCAGTCCTAGTTGAGACAGTATTGCTCCCATTCAAAGGTCAAATTGTATATGATGGCTATGTTGGTGCTTTTCGTATCAGCTCTGGCGGAGGAATTCGTGTACTTTTTCCGATTGAAATCAAAACGAAAGAGATGAATGGAGCAAGAATATGGACGGCTTCCATCGGGATAGGACTGCCCCTCACAGCCCCCCTCCCACACTACCACTCATACGGGCACCTAAGTGGCGGTTCGGATTCAAATACCCATTGGTCTGGGGGAAAGAAAAAGGACATTAAACGTCATATCTTAAATAACTGGACAGTCTAAAGTTCCTTTAAGAGTTTGAAATTATAAGAAATGAAAAGTTGACCGTGTCATTCCGGCGAAAGCCGGAATCCAGTGTCTTTTCAAAACGTTCCGCGATCTGGATGCCGGATCAAGTCCGGCATGACGAAAGAACTTTGGACTCTCAAGTTAAATAACAAAGACCGTTTTTCAGCCCAAGCTCTTTTCGAAGCCCGGCTGGCAAATTGATACTTCCCCGTTTGTCTATGGTGATGAGCATTGGTTCTTCCTCTTACAATTTGCTATTATTTGCGCTGAGAGAATCAGATACGAAATATTCTCAAATATAATAGTGATTTTATGACAAAACGTCAATATGACGTCAATTCAATTGGATAGCTCGCTTAATAAAGGCATCGTTGTCAGTTAAGTGGTTGAGTCGGAAAACAATTAACGTAGATTCAGCAGGTCAATGCAACATACTGTTTTTTTGCGGTACTCAATTTGGGACCATTCTTGATTACTGCGATAATCAAATCGCCCCCTTGTGTTACAGAGTCAAGGGAGAAATCTGGCTGCCTCCTGCTAAATTAGCCATGGGATTGTGAGAGTTGCGAATTTGGAGAAAATTCTGTGATTGACAAATTTGGTCAAAAGTATATATTTTATTGTAGTTTCAATACATGTCACAGGGGGAATAAAAGGTGGCTTTAAGTATTCGAAATTCACGAGCCGAGCAACTCGCCCGAGAAGTTGCAAGGGTAAGTGGAGAAAACCTCACCCAGGCAATCATTCATGCCTTGGAAGAACGCCTTGAGCGGTCACGTGGTCGACGAACTACTACCAATACGGTACAAGAGATCATGGCAATCTCCCAACGCTGCAGTTCGCTTCCAGAACAAGACCATCGTTCACCCGATGAAATTTTGGGATACAATCAA
The DNA here is from genome assembly GCA_021160785.1 of Planctomycetota bacterium. GTDB lineage: Bacteria > Planctomycetota > Phycisphaerae > Sedimentisphaerales > Anaerohalosphaeraceae > B28-G16. The sequence goes on from JAGHBX010000062.1 coordinate 1,279, forward strand.
ATTGGCGTTTCCGAATAATGGTTATCGACACATCAGCTCTTATTGCCATACTTCTGGGCGAACCTGAGGCAGAAACAATTGCAATTGCAATTGCCAATGATCCTAAGAGATTGCTCAGTGCTTTTTCAGCCTTGGAGGCTGGCATTGTAATAGAAGCAAAAAAAGGAGAAGCGGGTGGTCGTGAACTGGACCTACTTCTACACCGTGCCCAAATAGAAATAGTTGCGATGACCCCTGAGCACTGTGAACTGGCGCGATTTGCGTGGAGGGCCTTTGGCAAAGGCCGCCACCCCGCAGGACTCAACATTGGCGATTGCTGTTCGTACGTTTTGGCAAAGTATTCCGGCGAACCACTCCTTTTTAAGGGCGATGATTTTACCAAAACAGACCTCCAAGCTGTCCAGTTTCAAAAAGGCCTCTGATATTTGAGTTGAAGTCCAAGCGACGCCTGAGGAAAAATACACTACTATGTGACTAATACCCCCAGATAGTGACGGGAATGGGAGTATTATGTGCCAACTTGAGCATCTTTTGTAGAAACAGGAGGACCAACTGATTTTCAGCGTGATTTCGTGGCACATCAACTAAATCAAAATGAAAAATTCCTTATTACCTTGTACGGATCCCCGTCGGTTTGACTTATGCTTCAATGCTGCCTTATCCGGTACAACCTCGACATTATAGCCAAATGGCATTATAATATATGCCAAATGTCAGAATGAAAGGAGGATACCTGCTATGGCTCTTGCGCAGATGAATGAGACGTATCTCCAGGATCTCGTCCTGGGCGACACGCCCGAAACCACACTTCCCCTTTCAGAGGTCATCGGGGTCCTAAGGGACGGTTTCCCGTACGAGTGGCTCGAGAAGACCGCCGATCGTCTCGGGGTTTCCCGCACAAGTCTCGCCGTACTGCTTGGGATCCCCGAGCGGACGCTTGCGCGGCGAAAAAGGGAAGGAAAGCTTCGGCGAGCCCGAAAGGGCTCACAGGTGGCTTAGGAAGCCCAACCGGGTCCTCGATGGCGAGGCCCCAATCAACCTCCTCGACACTGACTTTGGCGCCAAACAGGTCGAAACCGTGCTTGGCCGCATCGAGCACGGGGTCGTCAGCTAGTGCTCGTTTGGCGTCTCTGCCACAAGCGCCTTGTTGCCGAAGCGTTTAGCGGCAAGGGGGTATATCTCTATGGAAGTCAGTGGGCGCTTCCGGGAAGTTTCGTCGTCTGCGTGGCGGAGACGCTCTCCCTGGCGGTCCTTGAGGTCCTGGTCCACCTTGACTCCGAGGTCTTCGCGACAAGCCTTGTTGCCATATCCGCCGAGGTCCCGGAGGATATCGAAATCCAGCGCGTCGAGTTCGATGCACTCCCCGACTACTGGCAACGGACCCCGGCCCCCAGGGAATTACAGAAGATCGGCACAGTCTGGGTCAGGGAAGGCCAAACGGCTGTGCTTTCCATTCCATCGGCCGTCGTATCAGCGGAGCGGAACTTTCTGCTCAACCCGAGGCATCCGGACTTCTCACGGATCTTGATTAACACGCCTTGTCCTTTCTCTCTGGATGCGAGGTTTGTCAATATGCCGCCGTAAAAAATCCCTGGCGTATATCTACGCACGATACCCTTTGCATACTTCATGAAATTGCCGTACAAATCTGGAACGGGCACTCCAATGGTAGGATGGTGCGTCTGTTAAAATACAGAGAAATCGAGGGCAGAATTTCAAGGAAACGGTGCCGCGGATCAAACATTTCCTTTGCGTAACCCCTCCAAATATTATAAATTAATTATATAGGAATATTGAGAAAAGGCTATTATCTGTAGACAACTGAAGCGGTTCATATACTATAATCATTATTTTCAGGCTGTTGAAAAAATCCATCCATGGTCTTCTAAATATCCTGAGAATGGGCAGCAGGAGTAAAGACGTATGTCACAGGATGTCAGAAATCTTGTTAAACAATATTATCCTAATTTTCCCAGCAAACATTGTGGAAAAATATATCACGACACAACTGAATTCATGGATATCAATTACGGGGATGTTATTTGTGTTAATGGACTTCATTATATGGTCCTAAGGGATGAGATAGAGCGCCGATTCGGGATTGAAGACCCGAAATTCTGGGTCAAGAGGTGCAGGCACCTGGAAACTGGTGAGCGAAAAATCATAAAACTGGTTTTCTATGAAAAATTTCCCTTAAAGCTTGGCGGGGTTGAAATTCTTTGCCATCGGAGCCCTGGAAAAGAATCCAGAATTCTTGACCTGGTAAGGGGTGACATGCGGTTCATGCAGGGAGTTTCATACCATGATGAAAAAAATAATAATGTCAGGGTGCTGGACTTTATCAGAGGGAAAAGTCTGGACATAGTAATCCATAATATTGAAGAAGATCATGAGACCTATTTTCGAAAACATTTTCCCGAGATATTGGAAAAATTCATCGGTGCATGCGAGGCTATAGGGTTTATGCACAGCCATGGGGAAAAGCATGGAGACATTCGCCGTGATCATATCTGGATCGAATCCGGGACACAGAAATACCGCTGGATCGACTTTGACTATTCATTTGATTTCTATGAAAACCCCTTTGCCTTAGACCTGTTCGGGTTGGGCGGCATTCTTGCCTTTATCACCGGCAAAGGGGATTGCACGGTAGGCTATCTGTTAGAAAGAGGATTCACGAAAGAAGATCTTGCAGGTCTGACCGAGGACGACTTTTCAATCATTTTTCACCATCGCCTCGTCAACCTGCGCAAGATCTATCCCTATATCCCGGAAAAACTGAACAACATTTTACTTCATTTTTCCAGGGGAACCGATGTGTTTTATGATACCGTCGATGAAATACTTGGCGACCTGAAACCGTGTCTGGATCTTCTGGGTTCCTAACGAAACGGCACACGGGCAACGCCTGGGGAAAACAATTTTAAGAGGAGGAAACCATGGACCCGAAAAAGATTCTCATTGCTGTTGACGCTTCGGAAAACTCATTGCGGGCTGTCGAATACACAGGGGATATGTTGGGCGGCGGTGAAGGATTTCATATTGAACTCTTAACAATTGAACGTTTTCCAGACCGGGATCTGTTTGAAACTGAAAAGGTCTGGAAAACCGAATGCAAAAAAAGTCAGGCGGCCCATCTGGATTTCATGGCCAAGGCCCGAAAGATACTTTGCGATAAAGGCATTTCAGAAAAGCAAATCTTTAGCCGCTATATAGAAAGCTGTAAATCTCCGCTCAAAAGCCCTCCACTTATCTGCAGTATGGGCACCAGTATTGCTCATGAAATAATAGGAATAATCGAAAGCGAAGGATTCGGCACCGTGGTTATCGGCAGACGGGGCGTGTCAAAGGAAGTGGAATTCCTGTTCGGCAGCGTATCGACAAAGATCGTGCATTACTCCAAGGAATGTGCCGTCTGGATTGTCAATTAACTGAATTATCAGGGCCGGGAAGCCCGGAGTGACCTGTGAGATACAACCGTGACGACTACCCATTCGAGGTTTCTTTGGATTGATGCTGTTGTTCTCATATACCGTTATTACACTTATTCAATCTAGTCCATGACGCAATTCCCCTGATGCTGTTTGCTGGTTTAAACCGGGTGAGTATTGCTATTGCTCTTTGATCTTTCTGAGAATTGCTCGGCCTTTCCACCAGAAAAAAATTCCAAAAAGCCCAAAAATGATGGAGACGCCCATTACGGCC
>JAGHBX010000149.1 GCA_021160785.1 Planctomycetota bacterium
TCAAAAGGCATTTGCGGAAAAGGTATTGTAACTAATCCATGCCTGAGAGCAAGCCACAACATCGCTGTGTGAAATCGTATCACCTCGAAATTGTAACTAATCCATGCCTGAGAGCAAGCCACAACCCGGGGTAGTGAATAGGGAGCGTTATTTGTGTTGATATGGCGGATTTTTTGTTTTTTTGTCCGATAAAAAGCTAATGCTTTTTGATATTGGTTGCCGATGTTACTACTGATACGCGCATATACTGTAACGAGGTCATTGTACAGGTCCTTCGGGGCCGCAGGGAGAAGTTATGAGAACCATTGCGATAATCAATCAGAAAGGCGGGTGCGGTAAGACAACCGTAGCTATCAACCTTGCAAGCTGTCTGGCCGCTCATGGCAAGAAAACGCTGCTTGTGGACATGGACTCTCAGTCGCATTGTGCTGTGGGTCTGGCGGTTCCCGAGGAGCAGATCGAGCAGAGCATCTACGACGTTCTTATCAGCAACGCCAGGGGCGAACCGATCCGGCTTGCGGAGGTGCTGTGGCAGATATCGGAGAGCTTTGAGTTGGCGCCTGCCAGTATTGATCTTGCGGCCTTCGACCAGCAGATGATCGGGGTCGTCGACCGTGAAGAATCGCTCAAGCACGTGCTCGACAAAGTCGGCAATGACTATGACTATGCGGTTATCGATTGTCCGCCTGCGGTTGGACTGCTGACTTTCAATGCTATCCGGGCCGCCAGCGACGTTATCGTGCCTGTTGAGACGGGTTATTTCTCGCTGCACGGGCTGAGCAAGCAGTTGGATACGCTCAGCGTTCTCTGCAAGCAGTGTTCCCAGCAGATCAACGTGATGGTCTTGGCGAGCATGTATGATATCCGCACCAAGATGGGACGGGAGATATTGGGCGAGTTGCGTAAGCAGTTTTCCGACAAGATGTTCAAGACAACGGTCAACTTCAATACCAAGCTCAAAGAGGCCGCCAGCCTTGGCCAGCCAATAAGTGAATATGACCCATCCAGCAAAGGGCACAAGGACTTCGAGTCTCTCGCCGAGGAGCTTATCGGTACCGATACCCAGACCCGGCGGGCCGAAATGGTCGGCACGCTGCAGTCCAAACTCGATAAAATCAGCGCCAGCGCAGAAGAGCTTCTATCGAATATCAAGACGCCCCAGCCCCAAAAGATAGCCAAAGCCGACACCATGGGCCAGGTAACTCCCCAGGAAGCTCCCGAAGCCGCCACCGTGGGCCAGAAAGTTGCCCAGACTGCCGCTGCCACGCCGGAAAAGACGATTGACGAGAAGATCGCCGATTTCTACGGTGTGCGGCAGTTGGAGGATTCGGTGATGTTCGTTACGCTCTATCCGCGGGCCTCGAGTGTGCAGATCGCCGGTGATTTCAACAACTGGCAGCCGGATGGGACACCGCTCAAGAAGGTCGGCACAAACGGCGCATGGCAGATCAAGCTGCCCATGAACAAGGGCAAGTACCGCTACCGCTTGGTCGTCGACGGCCAGTGGCAGCAGGATCCCTACAACGAAGCCACCGAGTCAAACCCCTACGGCGAACTAAACTCCGTCCTCGAAGTGCATTGACGACGATTAGTGCCGTTTCTATTGAATGAATGCGATATTGGGATCGTCTTCGGCGATGCTATTTCATCAGATTCCTCCACTCCGCTGCGCTCCGGTCGGAATGACAGCGTGCTACCCCGGCGCTCCGGGAGTCGGAATGACAGTATACTACGGCCCTGACGACACTATCAGGGCCGTTTCTGCGTTGTAACCCGGCCGGAACGGAAAATACTCTTGCACAGTGCCTGCTGCAAGGTAGAATGGCAAGTCGTGAATACGCCAGTTGCAAACCATTACCCAAGGAGGCCAAAATGAAGAACACGCCGTCAATCGCAATGTTCGTAGCCATGTCTTTGCTTGTAATGCTGTCGGGCTGTATCGAAGAGCAGCAATCCTCTTATAACGGCCTGGACATGGGTCTGGGCAATCTGCCGATGCTCTCGGATGCACAGACCCGCTCGATCAGCCCGGAGAACTTTACGGGCGAAAAGGGCGCCGGCGGCATGGCGACCGAGGGCACCGGCGCCCGTGCTTCGCGGGAGTTGGGGCGGAAATGGAAGGTGTCGCCCTCGATCCGCATCAAGGCGGGTACTACGTTTACCTTAGCTGATATCGCCGGCCCGGGCGCTATCCAGCATATCTGGATGACTCCGACGGGCAACTGGCGATATTCCATCCTGCGAATGTACTGGGACGGCGAGGCCGAACCCTCCATCGAAGTGCCCGTGGGCGACTTCTTCGCCAACGGCTGGGGTAAATTCGAGCATGTCAATTCTCTGGCCGTGTGCACGAATCCGGGCAGCGGCTTTAACTGCTACTGGACCATGCCCTTTCGCAAGAGCGCCAGGATCACTTTCGAGAATATCAACGACAAAGATATGACGCTCTACTACCAGATCGATTATACGCTGACGGATGTGCCCGACAGCGCCGCTTATCTTCACGCGCAGTTTCGCCGCACTAATCCTGTGCCCGACAAGACCGATTATACTATTGTCGACGGTATCACAGGCAAGGGTCACTATGTCGGCACGACGATGTGCTGGGGCTCCAACTCGCCGGGCTGGTGGGGCGAGGGCGAGATCAAATTCTTCATAGACGGCGACGGGGAATTCCCCACGATCTGCGGTACCGGTACGGAGGACTACTTCTGCGGCTCTTATGGCTTCGTCAAACCCGGCACAAAAGGCTATATGGCCTTTAGCACGGCCTACACGGGTATGCCGCATGTCTACAAACCAGAATCCAACCCCTTGAAACAGCCCCGGTTCGGCTTGTACCGATGGCACATCACAGACCCGATCCGCTTTGAAAAGGACCTGCGGGTGACCATGCAGGCATTGGGCTGGCAGTCGGAAGGAAGATACCTCCACCTGAAAGACGATCTTGCATCGGTGGCATACTGGTATCAGACAGAACCACACGCAGCTTTCCCAAAACTGCCGCCGAAAGACAAACTCAAGATAGACTGGTAGGCGCCGGGTGGCGGGGCAAGCGGCGGTATGTGTTTAGCCTCCTCAAGGGTGGTGAGCCTTTTCGGCGTAGCCTAAGGGGGCGGCTAATTCGTTGGCAAACCATCCCTTTGCTGCGCTGCGATCCGCAAAAGGCTGCCACCCATTTCATGCTAAAAACGGTAATCCGATATCAGGCTGTTGTGCGGGTGACCTTGCGGATTCTGGCGGCGTAGTCGTCTATTTCTTCGACCTTTTCAAAGCCTACGTTGAGCACGTCCGCGCAGCCAGAGCCCAATACGAATTGTGCGGTTCGGTCGCGTTTTTCGTCGCTGTTGCGGAAAAGGCCCTCGCCGATGAGCTTCATGCCGACAACGCCTTTGCCGGCCTTGCGTATCTCCTTGACTATGGGCGCGACGACTTCGGGCGGGCCGTCCATCTTGTCGCCGTAAGCGTTGATTCTGACGTGAATCGAATCGACCCAGGGTTCGGCGGCGACGGTCTTGAGAACGTCAAGTGAATGGCATGAGATTCCGTGGGCGCGAATGAGGCCCTTCTTCTTGAGGCCGGCCATGATGTTCATCTGCTTTTCGAGCTTGTTGACCCAGTCGGCGCTTGTCACACAATGCAAGAGCAGCAGGTCGATGTAATCGGTGTTGATCTCTTTGAGGAACCGCTGGGCAACGATATCGGCGTCGGGGCGTTCCTGTGTCTTGATGCCGCCTCGGCGAAACCATATCTTCGAGAAAATAACGTAGTCCTTGCGCCGAATCTTCTTCAGCGCCGGTACGACAAAAGGATGCGTACCGTACAAATCGGCCAGGTCGAACACCCGGACACCCCGCTCATAAGCACCGCGAATCAGCGCCTCGAATTTCTCCTTGCCCATCCTCGTGTGGTTCGACGCCCCGCCGCCGCCCTTCATGCCCGTGCCAAGACACATCCGGGAGACCTTGATCTTAGTCTTGCCCAACTCAAACCGCTCGCACGGGTCAAATGTACCGGCCTTGCTCTCCGCCGCCCAAAGTGCAGGGGCCCCAATCACAATTCCGCCGACACCGGCTAATGACCTCGCCAAAAACTTACGTCGTTTCATATTCATCGCAAATCACTCCTAATCGAAAATTGCATATCTAAGGGCACCAGTGCCGTTTCTATTTATTAAGCACTATATCGGAATGACAGTGTTATTTGCCGAAACAATATAGTTTTTTTGCGGTTCGGACGAAGATTCGGCTGTTGGCTGCTGCGATTGTCGATTGCATTGGGACTTCGTCGAAGCTTGTCTGGGATATAATTTTGAATTCATTGCCGCCTGCCGCGACAACCGCTGCATTTCCGCCTTCGCTGAGGCAATAGAGCTTGTCGTCTGCAGCGGTGACCGAGGCGTAATATGTGGTCCTGCCGGGCAGCTTGCCCTGCCATTTCTGCTTTCCGGTTTTGGCGTCGAGACATGTCAGCGTCTTGCCCTTGCCGTAGAGGACATAGAGATTTTGCTTGTACAAAGTCGGCGTGCTGCCGTCGGTCGTCGGGCCGTCGAATGTCCAGGCGATATCGGCATCGGTCAATGTGCCGCGCCCGCCGCTCTTGACGGCGGTCAGTTGTCCGGCCCTGGCCCTGACGCTGAATATCAGTCCGTCGCCCGGTGTCGCCGAGGGGATGTTCCGCCACTTCTCCTCCTTGAGCGGGTTGTATCCGTACCGCCACAACTCCTTGCCTGTGGCCGGATCGTGGGACATTATGTAATCGCCGCCCAACGTCACAAGTTCGGCCCGCCCGCCGCTGTCGAAAATGACGCCGGTGGCGTAGGAGTCAAAGCTTTCGTTGATCGCATCGGTTGTGCGCTCGGTCTTCCAGATGTTCCTGCCGGTTGCCGGATCGATCGCCAGGATATACGAATCCAGCGGCCCGTCGGCCTGGGGGTTGCGATAAACCTCGGGTCTGCGCATTACAAGGATATAGAGCCTGCCGGCATAGAGCAGCGGCGAACTGCTGTAGCCGTACTTGAGAGACAGATTGGCGTACTCTTTTTGTATATTGCGGGACCATACGATTTTGCCTTCGTAATCCATGCCCGCCAGATCACCACTTCCGAAGAGGAAAAACACTCTCTTGCCGTCGGTTACTGGAGACGGCGTCGCCATATTATTTCGAGGGAACCGTTGTTTGTCTTTGCCGATTGGCTTTCGCCACAGTTCTTTGCCGGTCCTTGCGTCAAAGCACATCACAAGAAAACTCCCCGCGTCGCCGGCAGGACAACGATAAACAAACGCTCAAAACACTTCACAATAACTTCCTCCAAACATTAATCCATTTTCCCAAAAACAGGGACAGTTACCTATTTAGATACACCCATGATACCAAAACCAGGTCGCAAAGACAAACAAGTCTCCGGTTATTCACAATAATAAATTGCGGTGGTCCCATTAATGCTTGACAATCGCAGTTAATTTCGATTTTTGATTTTGCATTTTATCGAGAGTTTCCATGACCGGCTTAAGCAGGAGCGCCTTTTTGTATGGTACTACATTTTTTGCTTTGACAGCATCAACTTTTAAGGAGCTTTCGGGAATAGCGAGCAGAATATTATGATGCTGGAATTTTCGAAGAGTCTCTCTTCTATGAGCCAGATACTCCGGCGTCCAGAAGCCTATGATTTCCATCAGCACTTCGGCGCCATCCTTATGGCGGAAAACAAAATCCGGCACGAATGTACTCTGCTTTTCATATAGAATCTCACCTTCACGAATTAATTGCCACCCTTCTCTTTCAGTTCCGAATTTTCTGGCAAATGCCTCTTCGACAGAAGAGTCAAATTCATCCGGCCGGGGCAAATGACTGCGGAATCCGTCTTTGTCGGATAAATTCAATTTGGCCGTCGTGTTCCAGGGTGTTTTGATGGTTGCCGACATCTTCCAACCTTTACAGGCCAATAGCGCAGGCAAAAACCTTGCAAAGTTGACCCCGTATCGGCGTGTCTCATGAAGTATGGATGCCGGTCCCGACAGGGTCATTTCATATCTTGACGGCCCAAGCCTTTTGATTTCAAGAAGCAGCCGGGCTAACTTGGCGTAACGAAGTATAGTTTTGAAATCATCCATGGCCCGGATTTTCATTGCCTCAGCCCGGTAAAGGGATGCCTGTAACTGTGCAACATTGTAGCGTGAAAGAAATGAAGATGCATCGGGATAGCCTTCGAACTCTTTCAATCGCTGAAATTCCATCACATCAGCGTACAGGTTCTGCTCAATTTCGTCCCATGGCATTTCAAGGTCTTTGGCTATTTGCTCTTTCACACCTTTTTCCGTGTGTTCAAAGAGCTGATCTTTTTGATTGACCAGGGGATGATATACGGCAGCTTTTGAAAATACCTGTAATCTCAGCCTGGCGGCATTGCCGTCAGGATCAGTTTGATATTTACTCTTATCATCCAGGAGCTTACAAAAAGCAGCGATTCTGCGAACAGGACAATCAGCTTCGTCTCTGAATAGTTTTTCGACCTGCTTATGCAATTGACGGCGTTGTTGCCCGATACCGTTGCTATAGACAGAAAGCATCCTCTCGGCATATTCGGTATAATGCCGATGCGTACTCTGCGTCAGGCGGTCGGGAACGGCCTGGCCGGACCTAAACTCTACGATGGATTGTTCGCTCGTAAGCATCGCTTCTTCGTCTCTTTCTGCTGCGTTGAACTTCCCTGGTATTCTCACAGACCACTTCGTAGAGTGTTGCCTGGCGGTTGCCGCTTTTACGCAGAATCCTGCCTAACCGTTGTTTGGCCTGACGGGTCGAGCCCTGGCCGCCAATAACTACTCCTGTTTTGGCATCAGGGACATCCACACCTTCGTCCAGGACCTGGTTAGCCACCAGAACTTTAAATATACCTTTGGTAAAACCGTCAAGGACAGCCTGACGTTCTTTTTTACGGGTATGTGATAGTATTGTAGGCACCAGGAATCTCTTGGAAACTTCAATAGCCATGGCATTTGATCCGACAAAAACCAAAGTCTGCTGCCCGTTATGCAGCCGAAATATATCCTCCAATACGCGAAGTTTTTCCGAGGCCCTTGACTCTATAGAAGTCTTCAGATGAAAGGATTTCAGGGCATGTCTTGCCTGAGGGTCTTTACCGGATTCCTTACATAAATCCCGCCAACTATAGTCCGGCTTATCCTCCCGGCGTAAAACGATATAATCCCTGATCTCCTTGCCGCATTTGTCGTAGATACGCTGCTCCTTATCGTTAAGTGCAATGGGTATCCGAACTACATCAAAATCAGCAAGGGTCGTTCCCTTAGCCTTCTTGAAAGGCATCTCATAAGCTACCGGCCCAACCAGAAAATCCAGATCCTTATGCAGGCCGTCTGATCTTTCCGGAGTGGCGGTTAATCCCAACCGCATAGGCGCCGTGCTGAGAATGGCGGCTTCCCGGCGGTACCTGCCGGGCAGGTGATGTTCTTCGTCAAAGACCAGCAAGCCAAATCCTGCCCCCATCTTACTCATATGGATATAGGCACTGTCGTAAGTAGTAACAGTAACCGCCTTGATGTTAAACGTATTATCGCCAACAATCCCGGCATCGTAGCCCAAACCCTTGAGTATCCTGCGATGCCATTGATACATCAAATCACGGACAGGGGCAACCACCAGCGTCGCTGTTTTCGTCTCGGCCATTGCCGCAAGTGCTACCTCGGTTTTACCGGTGCCTGTAGGCATTATGACTTGCCCGCGATAACCGGATTTCAGCCAGCCATCCAGGGCTTCTGTTTGTTCTGTCCTGAGTTTCGGCAGATCAATTCTTGGCCAATTAACCGATACGGGCTTCATTACTTCATCGCAGAAGCTGGAAATCTGCACTAATCCCTGCTTAATGCCGGCATAATGAATAGCGTCACATCGCCAGGCTCCGACACGAGTATCCCATCTCCAAACAGACGAACCGCAAGCATCGGGTAACTGTCTGCGAGCTAACCCTGTAAGTAAAAGTGTCCCCCGATCAAATGAAAGGGATATTCGTTCTTGTGTTTCTATTCGACTCATTGGGTTGCATCATAACTGAAAACTTACCCGGATTCAATCGCCTCAGCCAAACCTGCAACACCGGTTTAACCTCGATATATGACATAATGCCCCATTGGGCAAATAAAATACCTGCTCCATTTCTCCCCTCGCAAAATTCTTCAAATTCTCCCAAAAGATTGCATTTCTCCCTGTTTCTGGTAAGATTTGGATACCGAAGAACTCAATAGATACCGGGAAAGGAGCATGCAGAATGAACTGTTTTGCCAAAATGATGCGGATATCCATGGTTTTGTGTATTGCTTTGGCACTTCGTGTCAATGCAGGAAGTAATGACATTGATCAGATGATTCGACAGAACCGCATGGGGGAATTGACCGTCAAGGCCAAACCCGGAGACAGTGTGCGGGTTGAGCAGATCAGACATGAATTCTGGTTTGGTGCGGCGATCTCATCATCGGCATTTAGCGGCAGGCTCAATTCCGAGGACCAACGCCAATACAAAGAAGTATTCCTGTCGAACTTCAATGCGGCGGTTACTGAAAATGCTTTGAAATGGCATGCCATGGAACCGCGAAGGGGGCAAGTGGATTATGCCATTGTCGATGCTATCCTTAAATGGACCGATGAGAATGACATCCCGTTACGGGGCCACAACATTTTTTGGGGCATATCCGGACGAGTTCAGAATTGGCAAAAGCAAATGGACGATAAGGAGTTGCTGGAGACCCTCAGGATCCGGGCAACGACCATTGCACGTCGCTATAAGGGCAGGTTTGCAGAATATGACCTCAATAACGAGATGATACACGGCAACTATTACGCTGATCGCCTTGGTCCGGGTATCACAAAACAGATGGCCGCCTGGGTCAAGCAGGCCGATCCCAAAGCACGCCTGTATCTGAATGACTACGACATCCTGACGGGCAACAAACTTAATGATTACATCAGGCACATCCGAGGCCTTGTCAATGAACAAGCTCCTATTGACGGCGTCGGTGTGCAGGGACATCTTCACGGCGACTCGTTCGATCCGGTTAAGCTCCGCCATGCACTCGACACACTTGCCGCCGAAGGTCTGCCCATCTGCATTACCGAGTTCAACTTCCCAGGCCAACGTTCACGCGTTTATCGACGCCGAGACCTGAAACTCACGCCCCAACAGGAGCAAGCCAAGGCAAAAGCATTGACAGAATATTATCGTATCTGTTTCGCCCACCCGGGCGTCAAGGGTATCATGATGTGGGGCTTCTGGGAACGTGCCAATTGGATCCCTCAGTCGTCACTTTATCTGCGTGACTGGACGCCTACTCCTGCGGCCAAGGCCTATCGCGACCTGATATTCGACCAATGGTGGACACGGTGGCAAGGTAAGGCCGACAAAGACGGTTATTGTCGTATCCCGGCATTCTTTGGCAAGCATCGCGTGATGGTTGACGGCAGCGAGAAGACTGTTTATCTCAAGAAGTCAGCAGGGGCAGAGACGGTTTCATTCAGATAGTCGTATGTTCCTGTATCTGTGATGAGACTGGAGACATACAGGCATTTGAACCTGTTCCAGCGGATAGAGATGGCCCTCAAGGCAGACGTTAAGTCTTTTCGGCAAAAGGCGTTACGGAGAAATCACCCCCTTGAGATGTTAAGAAGACAAACCCAATTGCAGCATGATCGGTCTTGCCTGTCTTAACATGCCGGATGTGCCCATTTTTTCTTTATTCTTGACAGGCCTATACCCTAAGCTATCATAGGCTGTGAATGCGAAATACTGTACATTCGCAGGTACAAAGGCCGATAAATAATGCTGTTGCAGTGGAATAGATAATGATCGTAGACTGTCATACGCATATTAACTGTCCTTCCAGCGAGATTGACGCGACCGAGCATTTTGATGCATGCGGCAAGGTCGACGCCGTCATTGTCCTTGCCGTCGGACGCGACAACGGCCTGGAAGCGAGCAGGGAATTAGGCGAATATGTCAACAAGCACCCCAAGCTTGTCGGCTTCGCATCGCTGAATCCGCATCGCGACCCCATCGGCGTCGATGATGTCAAGGCGGCAACCGTCGACCTTGGCCTCAAGGGAATCGTCCTGTACTGTTCCGGCGGCAAGTTTCACCCCACCGACAGCCAGGCGATGCGACTCTATGAGTCCGCTGCCCGACTGAAACTGCCACTCTTCTTCCACAACGTCTCGACATACAATTCCGATTCCGTACTCCAGTATGCCCAGCCCTTACTGCTCGACGAGGTCGCAAGGCGGTTTCCCGCACTGAAGATGGTCATAGGCAGCATGGGCCTGCCCTTTCTGGACCAGACGATCTGCATGCTGGGCAAGCACGAGAATGTCTACGCGGACCTTTCCATATCGCCGCAGAAGAAGTGGGAGGTTTACAACATCGTCGTCAGTGCCCATGAGGCGGATGTCATGGACAAACTGCTGTTCGGAAGCGGCTACCCGATCGCAAAGCCCGACAACTGTATCGAGACGCTGCTCGGTTTCAATATGATGTTAGGCGACACAAACCTGCCCGGCGTTCCGAGGGAGGAAATCAGGAGCATCATCGAGCGAGACACACTGGCGCTGCTGGGCATTACGCCGCCATAGAGCAACTCGCCCGCAGGACGACCTGCCGAAACCATGCCCCTTAATCTGATCGACGGTATTATCCAAAGGAATTTCAATTGAGCAGTGCAGAAAACGGCTGGGGTGTGATCTTTGATGTTGACGGGACGATGGTGGACAATGTCGCTTTCCACGAGAACGCCTGGCTCGAACTGAGCAGGCGGCATGGGCTGGGCATTACGCGGCAGTTCTATCGCGAGCACATTCATTCGCGGAGTAACGACAAGAACGTCGCCAGGCTCTTTGCCGACAAGGCGACGCCGGAGCTGATTGAACGTATCAGCCATGAGAAGGAGACGATCTACCGCGACAGCTTTCGGCCGGTGATTAAGGAGATTGCCGGGCTGACGGATTTGCTCAAGTCGCTCAAGGCGGCGGATGTACGGTGTGCGGCGGCGTCAAACTCACCGAAGGGCAATGTGGACATGGTGCTCGACGAGCTTGACCTTCGCAGATACTTCGATGTTGTGATCGACCGGGATCAGATATCGACCGGCAAGCCCGATCCGGAAGTATTCCTGACAACGGCAGAGAGGCTGGGGATCGATGCAAAGAGATGCATCGTGGTGGAGGATTCGCTGTCGGGCTTCAGAGCCGCCGAGCGGGCGGGCATGAAATACATCGTCATCACCACCGGCGCAGACACCGAAGAGTTAAAACACGCCGCCAATGCCTGCGCAATGTACGAGGACTTCACGGCAATCACCGCACAGGTCCTGGCGGATTTTTTGTAGCACGTATTATTAACGCCCGCCGGAGGCATAGTAGAGATAGAATGTACCGGAGTATTCCACCGTGAGTTGCTGCATTGTGGAGTTGTCACGGCGTAACAGCGGGTTGGCAAGTGTGTTGA
>JAGHBX010000070.1 GCA_021160785.1 Planctomycetota bacterium
CATATAGAGATTTTTGAGACCTGTCGACAATAACCGCAGAGAAGCAACCGTCAAGATTGCGAACAGCATCAATCCCGTCTCGTCGCCATATGTCAGAGATGTGTTGAGCAACTGTGTTGGCGTTGTGTGAAATAATATCACCAAACACAATTACAGCTACATTGTCGTCAGCGAATTCGGTTACATGAGGCTCACCGGAGATATTATCTGGATAGAGATGAAACCAGCCGCCGTTGATTTCAGGAATCATTCGGAGAGATGACAAAATGTTTTGACCAAGCGAGGGCATGATGTCCTTGGTAATCCTGGCCGATTTGTTCAGTACTTGCTCGGGAGACTGATGATTGTTTGTCGCATAAACCAGAAAACTGTACATCTGCCTGTTCCTTCACGATTCTGATATTCAGACCACATATGCTCTGAGTGCACATCAGCATATCATAGCATCGCTACAGATTCCACAACTAAGTATGGCAAGTCTTATTTGAGAAGATAAAAAGGTCGGTCGCCGCAGATAAGAGTCTTGACGAAATCGAAATCAAGCTGCGTGCAGGCTACACCGACGGCCACGTGGAAAGCTATTCGGCCAAAGAAGTGACGACCATGAAGGTGTCGATAAATTCCGATGGAACAGTGCCATATCCAACCGGCGTGGGAGCAGGAGACTTCTATCTGCCTCGAAGTTGCCTGCCTTAGCTGCCCTTGTCCCGCCGCAGCTTTACGCCAAGGCCGATCCCCGCCTAAAATCCCCCCATTAGATAAAACGCACGCCCCAGGCCCACCTCCACTACCTAAAATCGAAAATCGTCAAGTGAAAATCGTCAATCCAAAGACACCCTTCGACATTCGACATTTCTCAGTTCGACATTGGACATTCATTATTCCTTTTGAGCCTCTTGTACCTTTTCGCGGCAAATAATCTGCGAGAATCTGCGACATCTGCGGATAAATCATTTTGGTTGCGGCTATGCTGCTCCAGGCCTTTTCGAGGCAAATATCCGTGATTAATCTTATTTAACATTTGACAAATATCAAACAGCATGGTATAATGCGTTGCGTAATTGGGGATAAAGCAACACCAAAAACAGGGGGAGTAAATAACCAGTGCCCACACAAAAAGAATCGCACGCAAAGCGTGCCTCCATAAGTTTAACCCCCCGGTTCCACCGGCGGGGCATCCCCACGAACCAAATATGCGAAACGAACCCAATTTACCCCCACGCCCAGACCAATTACGCGAAACGAACCCAATTTGCAACCACCAATATACATTCTACAATCTACAATCTACAATATACAATCTGCAATATACAATTCCTTGGCCCAATTTCCACTAATGCGGACTAAATGCAAATGGAGGCTGTTACTTCAACCCCCGTAGGAGATTGGCGTAGTTGTCGAGCCCGAAATTGATATTCTTAAGGAGAGCTTTTTATTCAGTTTACGAGGTCTTTATTTACGGATAACTCTGCCGGGGCTCATCTGGAATGCGTATTAACGATATCTGCTCTGTCCGGTCAGGGAGTCTTTTTTCCTGTGGACTTTTCGTATTGGCGGATGATTGTGTGATATATCTGGGCGTCGAGTTTGACCGCTTCGGGGTGGACGTCTCTGTATTGCTCAATCGCCTTGTAGTCGTCTCTGTCGATTCGTCCGTCGGCTAAGATATCCAGGATCGCCATCTCGCACTCCAGGTCTTTCCTGCGCTTCTGGATGAGCTGCTTCAATGTGCCTTGGGGACAATCATCGACTCCGCTCTTGGGCATCGGCACAATGAAGCTTTCGACTTCGCCGACGATCAGGTCTGGAATCCGCACATCTTCGGTCAATGCATAGAGCGCCCGCCAGATCGACAACGGGATATTCTTCTTGCGCCCGCCGGTGTACTCGTACAGCGTTGAGTCGGCCATCTGGGCCTTGTCGGCGAGCTGCGAGACCGAAACGCCGTGCTTCTTCAGAATTTCCTGAACCAGAATATGTTCACTTTCCATAATTTTCGTCCCGTTTTTATGCCCGCCGCCGGAATCAAAAATCCGCAATTATGTTAATAATCGCCCCAGCACGGCGTTATTCATTAGTAGTGTCGATCAGCAAGAGCATCACATGCTCAGGCACAAGGATAACGCGGTTTTGCGTCAAAGTCAATGTCCTTGAGCGAGCCTGGCGGTGTGAAATCCTGCAAAATGGTATTTGGCGACGGGAAGGAGAGAAGAAAATGGTTACGTGCAAAATAAAGGACGATTTCGATTTGCTTGTGGACGGGGCAAAAACCGGCGACGGCAACAGTCTCGACCGCCTGGTCGGCATTGTCGAGTCCAAGCTGCGGTCGCATTTTCTCCGCATGACCCTGGATATCGATCTGACCGCCGACCTCGTACAGGAAACGATGCTGCGAATGATAA
The DNA here is from genome assembly GCA_021160785.1 of Planctomycetota bacterium. Taxonomy (GTDB): domain Bacteria; phylum Planctomycetota; class Phycisphaerae; order Sedimentisphaerales; family Anaerohalosphaeraceae; genus B28-G16. Next base: position 2,403 of record JAGHBX010000070.1, read on the forward strand.
GATCGATCGGGCGACTTGAAAACACCCGGCGATTCTGGCCGTGGCTGTTTAGAATCGCCTCCAACTTGCTCAAGGACCATTATCGAAAAAGCAGGAATCGCTCCGTAACCCGCTTTTCGGCGATGGCCGAGCACAATCTCGAAAACGTGCTCAAAGACGAGTCCAGCAAGCCCGAAAAACCCGTTCTTCGCGGCGAACTCTGCGCCATGCTCAATACCGCAATCGCCTCGCTGAAGGAAAAACCCCGCACAATCCTGGCGATGCGATGCTTTGAGAACATGTCCTACGCCCAGATCAGTACGGAATTCGGCTGCAGCGAGGTTGCGGTCCGCACCACCTTCTCAAGGGCGAAAAAATCGATAAAACGCCATTTACACGGCCAGGGCCTGCAGCGATTGTAACCGCCGCCGAGAATGTTGCTGAAGCGCACAATCTGGCAATTTTTTGTAAATATCCTGCTTTCTTGTAATAAATGAAATTTCTGTACGTCTTATACGTCATATATACAGGAACTCGCCGAGGAAAAACCGTTATGGATGGGCAATTTTGGAATATTGCAGCGTTGCGAGGCCCCTATTGTCGAAGGGAGATTGATAATGATTACATTTGATTGTCCCAAATGCGGTCGCGGCTACAAAGCCCCCGATGAGCACGCCGGCAAGGAAGTGCTGTGCAAGGAATGTAAGCATCTGATTACTATTCCGCCCCCCCAGGCCAAGTCCGAAACGAGGTTCGATTCCGACTATGACACCAGCGGGATGTTCATGACCAAAAATCACGACCTCCTCCAGGCCCTGCTTAAACACGAGCGAGAAGCCCCGTCCATCGAGACGCTGTAATAGCAGTTGGCGCTCCTGGCGGCAGGGAAGTAAAACCAATCACACACTAAAAATTCGCCCTTATGCGCGCATAAGTCGCTTTGCGACAGCAACTTAAGGCCTCGCCCGCGGGAATCCCGGTGCCCCCCGACCTGTCGGGGATATGAAGGGTATAACTGCACGACCGGACAATCTCGACGTAAGCCCTTTGCCGGTAAGGACTTACGGCTATGGCGGCTGTTTGTGATTTGTTAAGATTGGGTTCGTTTTCTAAATTCGGGTTCATCCGAATAATGCGCAGGTGGAGTTGTGCAGGTTGAAGATTCTTAGTTTCAAATGTTCGGAGACCCCGCCACCGTTCAACGAGCAATCGAGAAAGCCACACCCAACCTCAAGAAGCTTCAACAAGATCGACGCCACATCGAATCCATCGAAAAGAACCTAAAGAAAATCCAGACAGGACGGGACCGAGTACTTAAACTTATCGTAGATGATAACCTGAGCAACGATGAAGCCAAGTCTCAATTATCCAAACTCAAAGACCGGGAGAATCTCTTGCCTGACACTGCGGTTAGTTTAGATAATGATATTGAGGTAGGAAGCAAGCAATTTGAATTAGCGGTAGATTCTGCGAAGCCTTGATCGTCGAGCAGCTTTTTGACGTCGGCTGCTTTTGCGCTGATCTGATCGGGGGAAAGATCGTTCATGTCCGGCACGGCGTCATCGTCGTGAAACTGGACGCCGTCGAAGCCCAACTGTTTATAGCAGGCGAGTTTCTTTGCGAATTCGATGCCGCCTCGGACTGTAGGGCCGAAAGGGTCGCCGCCTTCGTGAATGTTCCACGGACCAAATGAAAATCGGTATTCTCCTGCCATTGTCATCGCTCCTTTTTCGATTAAGAGTACAATTTTTGCGTTGCCTGCCCGTAATTGCGGGCCGATTTGTTATGTGTTGATCTCCTGGCCGAGGCCTTTGGTGACCGCTTTGTCGTAAACCAGCTTCGAGACGCACACGTCAAAGAGCGCCATCCCGACTGATTTGAAGAATGTCGTTTCGTCCCTTGTTTTGGAGGCCGTCTTGTTCTGATTGATGTACGCGCCTAATGTCTTGACCTGCTCCCTCGTGATCCAGCCGTTCTTCAGGGGGGCGATGATATCGCCGGATTCTTCCAGGGCGTCTTCGGTATCGATGTACACATTTTCGATCAGCGTGTACAGCGTGCCGGGGAACTCCCGCACGTGGGGCTGATATGAACCGATCCCCACAAAATGTTTGCCTCGCAGGAGGTCGGCGTTCTCCGGCAGCACGGGGTGCGCCGATGTCGTTGCCGTGGTGACCGACTGGGTATTCTCAAGCAGTTCCTGGACGCTCTTTGCAGCGTGGAGATTGGCGTCCGGTATGACAATCGAGAGCCTGTCGATGAGTGCAGCGCTCTTTGCGTTGTCAACATCGTAAACATAGATATCCGTCAGCTTTTTCGCTGCACTTGCAAGCCATGCCTGATAAAACCCCTGCACACCGGCGCCGATAATCCCGAATGCCTGCGTATTCTCCGGCGCAAGGTGCCGGATGCTCACGCCGCCAACTGCACCGGTGCGAAGTGCTGTCAGCGCCGGTCCGTTCAATATCGCCAGGGGCACGCCTGTCTTGATGTCATTGAGGACGACGAGGCCGTTGAGGACCGCCAGGTCCATCTTCGGGTTATCGGGAAAAAGCGTAACCAACTTCGTTGCGAAACTGTCCTTTGTAAAACACGGCATCAAAAGCAGCACATTGTCGCCATGGTCGATATGCATCCGTTGCGGCATGAGAAAATCCCTGGTCTCATACAACAGCATCGCCTCCTGGACCGTATCGAGAACTTCGGCAACGGTAACGGCGTGCAGAATATCCTTCTCCGTCAGAAATATCATTCGGCTTTACCTCTCCCTAACGTGTATTGATGATCATTGCCCAACCGATCTCATTGGGCTCGTCGCCACAAGCGACACAACGTCCGTATATTTTCACTGTTCCTGAGAAAAATGCCAGCAAAAACTCCGGTTCCGCTGCTGTTTTTTGCGGTACGGACTGGTGATCTGCAAAGATTTGGCAGTTTATAAGCGCAGAGTTGTGTCAGTCCAGCAAGAAAGTAACCTTCAGATCGACCCGATACCGGGCGACTTTGCTCTCCTGAACAACTACGGACTGGCTCTTGACCCATGCGCTCTTGATGTTGTGGACGGTCTTCGAGGCCCGCTCGACACCATCGCATATTGCTTTTTCGAAACTGACGGGCGATTCGGAACTGATTTCAATGACTTTGGCAACAGACATGACTGTTCCCCCCTTTCTCTGGGTGATTCGGGTGTCCGATATCCTGCGCTAAACCTGCGACAACGAATGTCCGGCCGATCACAGGATGAATTTCGAGAATACCTGCGATCTGTCGCGCCGGCGACGCCTTTTGGATTCTTCCCGACGCATCCGCTTTTGATCGTGCATGACTTCCCACGGTGTCCTGGCCTCGCGTTCATAGGGCCTGTCGTCCCGCGAATAAGCGGGCCTAAACACCGGTCGGCCGCCACTTAGATGTCTTTTGACTCGTTCCACTTGATCCTGGCCTCCCCGGACCTTATCGGCTTGAAAAAGAAGCGAGATCAACCATTTGCCGGTCCCGCGCCGAGTTATACATTAATCACATAAACCGCGCCCCGCGGAGTTGCAAAGCTCACAGACAAGCTTTGTCATTACATCGGCGTTATTTTGCGAACTCAATCCCCCGCGCCTCTGTTTCGACCGCTCCGCGGGCCACCTTCTTCTTGAACTTGCAATCATCTTTTTCCCCCAGCCTGTGATCTCACATTATATATACGCCGCAGGCGGGCTGCGGGTCTTTGGAAACGGGCGGATTTGGCGGCAGGCGCGAGGAGTTTTTTTCAAACATAAGCCGGGTGACAACCGAATTAATGGTAAGTAAGCGGTGTACGAAGAAGTTTATAATCGCGACTGTAAGCGGGGGCTGTATGTTTAAGGATCGGACAGATGCGGGGGTGCAATTGGGGCGTGCACTGGCGGGATATATCGACCGGGATGTCCTGGTATTAGCTGTTCCGCGAGGGGGCGTGGAGGTCGGCTCGCAGGTGGCCCGTCACTTAAACGCCGATTTTTCGATTCTTGTCTCGCGGAAGCTGCCGTTTGTCGACAATCCCGAAGCTGGCTTCGGCGCCATTGCCGAGGATGGCAGCAGATACATCTGTCCATACAGCACCGCCCGGCTGGGTTGGCCGGCGATCGAACGGATTATTGCAGAACAGAAAGCCGAGCTCGACAGACGCATCAAGGTGCTGCGCGGCGGTGAGGCGATACCCGATATTGAAGGGCGAACCGTAATACTCGTCGACGATGGAATCGCTGTCGGGTCTACGATCCGCGCGTCGATTATGCTGTGCAAGAAGCAACGGGCGCGGCGAATTGTCGTCGCGGCGCCGGTGGCGGGGCTTGATACGGCAAAAGAAATCGCCAAACTTGTCGACGAAATCATTGTTCTCGAGTGCCCCGATCCCTTCTACGCCGTCGCCCAGGTCTACGAAAACTGGTACGATGTCGACGACCGGGAAGTTATCGAGATACTCAGCCAATGGAAGCAGCAGCCGCACAGGCACTGAGCAGGCCAAGGGTTTAGATCACGGGCAAGATGCCCGTGCCGCCTTGTAATTATTCCTGTCCGAGCAACTGGCGCAGCGTCTTTGCATTTTCTACCGCATACGCGTTGATATCGTTGTTGAAATAGGCATAGACATGCGTAACCTTTTTGGCGTGTGCTTCGATCCATGCGGCCCAGTCGGCGAGGGCGGATTGCGGATAATTGCCGCTGCAAGCGCTGCCGGGTCCATGGAGGCGCAGGTAAATTTTTTCGGCGGTAATCACCCGCGGCGTCGCCACACCGCCCAGATCATGCACGCAGAACCCGAAACCGTATTCATCCAGCAGATCGTATGTATCCTGCGAATACCAGCTTTTGTGGCGAAATTCGAAGAACGCCTGGGTCCTTTTGCGCGTCAGCTTCATGAAATCAGCCAACAACTCCAGGTCCTTTTGAAAATTCGGCGGCAGTTGATAGAGGACGGGTCCCAGCTTTTCTTGCAGCAGGGCGGCGCCGGCAAAAAAACGCTCGACAGGCTCCTCGGCTGCCGCCAGGCGCCGGATATGCGTGATATAACGATTTGCCTTGAGAGTGAAGACAAAACCCTGCGGGGCTTTGTCATGCCAGTTTTCAAATGTCTTTGCCTTTGGCAAGTGGTAAAATGTGTTGTTGATTTCCACGGTATCGAAATGCTGTGCGTAGTGGGCCAGCCACTTGTCCTTAGCCAGCCCATCCGGATAGAAGCGTCCGGCCCAGTGGGAATAATACCACCCGGACGTACCAACGCGAATTTCACAGCGTTTCTTTGCCATGCCCCCGCCCCCATCGTGTCAGGTCAATACAACTCATGGACCGGATATTCGATCATCTCCTTAAGGTCACGGAGGAAGGCGGCGCCCACTGTTCCGTCGATGATGCGATGGTCGCAGGAAAGGGTCAGCTTCATGCACCGCCCAATGCAAATCCGGTCATCGTCGCCTGCGACAGGCATCTTCATAATCCCTCCGACCGCCAGGATCGCCGAGTCCGGCGGATTGATGATCGCGGTAAACTCTTCGATTCCAAACGTTCCGAGGCTGCTGATAGTAAAGGTCGAGTCGGCGTAGTCGGCGCGGGTGAGCGCTCCCTTGCGGGTCTTTTCGATGAGAGCTTTCAACTCGCGATCAATCTGGAGGACACCTTTGGCGTTGCAATTGCGAACCACCGGTGCGATGAGGCCGTCGGGCTGGGCGACGGCGAGCGCGATATCGGCAGTGCCGTGCATGACGATGGAGTCTTCCTGCCATGTGGCGTTGATCATGTGGTGTCGCTTGAGGATCTCAGCGACGAACTTCATCAAAAAGGCGTTGACCGAAACCTTTTGGCCGATCTTGTCGTTTAGCCGGGTGCGGGCCTGCATCAGATTATCCACTGCGGCGGTTACCCTGAGGTAATAATGAGGCGCGGTGAACTTTGATTTGCTCAAGGTGTCGGCGATGACCTTCCGCTTCTGCGTAACGGGTACTGTCTCGTCGGTTAGACCGGCGACTTTGGGCGGCGCGGCGGCAACTGTGCCCGCCTTTTCCACGTCGCTGCGTGTGATCCTGCCCTGGGGTCCGGAGCCCTGAACGGTTGAAAGGTCGATGCCGCGTTCTTTAGCGAGCTTTCTGGCTAACGGACTCGATCGGAGCCTGCCTTCTGCGGTCGGGGCGCTTATTTGCGGCTCTTTACGGACAGGTCTTGCCTTTTCGACCGGCGGCTTTTCCACGGGCGCCGGGGTCTCTTTTGCGAGTTCGGAAATATCCTCGGCGGCCTGGCCGATGATTGCGATATCTCTGCCCACCCGTACGGCCTGACCTTCCTTGGCGATTATCCTGAGCAGCGTTCCTTCGGCTGGCGATTCATACTCCATCGTCGCCTTGTCCGTCTCGATCTCGCACAGGACATCGCCCTGCTCTACGCTGTCGCCTTCGCTCTTGATCCACTTTACAATCACGCCTTCTTCCATTGTGGGCGAAAGCGCTAACATGAGAACCTTCTCGGCCATGGATTCATTCCTTAGTCAAGATACATTACCTTTTCCACTGCGGCCAGAATCTTCTCCACCGAGGGCTGCGCCGCAAGTTCGAGTTGATGATTATAAGGCATCGGCACATCCTCGGCGGCGACCAGCTCGACCTGTGCATCGAGCAGGTCAAAGCACTTTGTCGACACCAGGTGCGCCACATACGAGCCGGCACTTGCGACCGGCCAGGATTCATCGATAACGACGCATCGGCTCGTCTTTGATACCGACTGTATGACAGCATCCTCATCCAGCGGCCGCAAACTCCGCAGATCGATGACCTCCGCCTCGATCGCATCTTCGGCGAGGGCTTCGGCGGCCTTGAGCACTATATGCAGGACCTTGCCGAAGGTAATCAATGTTACATCGCCGCCGGGGCGTTTGATGTCGGCGCGACCTATTGGTATTAGATACTCATCGCCGGGCACGTCGCCCTTCATGCCGTAGAGCAGTTCAGCTTCCATCATCACCACCGGGTTGTCGTCGCGGATGGCGCTTTTGAGCAATCCCTTGGCGTCGTACGGCGTTGCGGCGCTTATCACCTTCAAACCGGGCACGTGGGCGTAAATCGCCGCCAGCGTCTGAGAATGCTGGGCGCTTAGCCACTCGGCAGGTCCGTTGGGACCGCGAAAGACGATGGGCAGGTGGAACTGGCCGCCGGACATGTACCGCATCTTGGCGGCGTTGTTGATGACCTGGTCCAGCGCCTGAATGGAAAAATTGAACGTCATCCATTCGACAATCGGGCGCAAGCCCGCCATCGCCGCGCCAATGCCGATACCCGTAAAACCCCCTTCGCTGATCGGTGTATCGATCACCCGCCTCTCGCCATACTTGTCGCAAAGACCGCGGCTGACCTTATACGCCCCGTTGTACAGAGCAACCTCCTCACCGATGAGAAAAACGCGTTCGTCGCGGGCCATCTCCTCGTCGATCGCCTGATTCAGTGCCTCGCGATAGGTGATTTGCGGCATTGCATTCCTCGTCTATTTGAAGACATCCTCATAAAGCGTCTCAATCGCAGGCACCCGGCTCGCCTCGGCGAATTCCACCGCCTCAGCCACTGTCTGCTTACATTGCTGATCCATCTGTTTATATTGCTCGTCGGTAATGGCGCCTGTGGCGGTCATTTTGCCCTTGAGGATCAGTATCGGGTCCTGCTGCTTGTGCTTCTGCAACTCTTCCTTCGTGCGATAGGTCGCCGGGTCGCTCATCGAATGGCCCATGTATCGATATGTCCGTATCTCAAGGAGGCTCGGCTGCGATTCGTTTCGCGCCAGTTTGACCGCTTCGGTGACATTTTCGTACACGGCGAGCACGTCCATCCCGTCCACCTGCTTACCGGGCATGTTGTACGACGTCGAAAGCGACGAGAGGTCATGCACCGCTGATACCCTCCGGAAATCGGTCCCCATTCCATACTGGTTGTTTTCGCAGATATACACCACGGGCAGTTTCCAAACGCCTGCCATGTTGAGCGATTCGTGGAAGGCGCCTTGGTGAACCGCGCCGTCGCCGAAAAAGCACAGTACGACGCCGTCTTCATTGTTGTATTTGACTTTCAACGCGACTCCTGTGGCGAGTGGAATATGGGCGCCGACGATCCCGTGGCCGCCGTAGAAGTGGCGGTCGACGTCAAAGAGGTGCATCGAGCCTCCCTTGCCGCGGCTGCAGCCGGTTATTTTGCCGAACAACTCGGCCATGATAATCTTCGGGGCCATCCCTACCGAGATTGCATGTCCGTGATCGCGATAGGCGGTCAGGGCGTAATCCTTCTTCAGATCGATTGCGGCGATTGAACCGGTCGAGACGGCCTCCTGCCCGATGTAGATATGGCAAAAGCCGCCGATTTTTCGCAGGCCGTACATCTGGGCGGCTTTCTCTTCAAACCGCCGGATCAGCACCATCTGCTCGAGCAGTCGTTTCAAAAACTCCGGTTCGTATCCGTCCACCTTTTGCTCCCCGAAAGTGCCTTGTAATCAATTCAGTCAAAACGTACGGTCTGGCGAGTGCCCTTCATTGGCTCAAAAAGGATCGCCTCTTCGATGACCGTTTCTATGACGACAAACTCATCGGCGTTGAGATTCGCTTTCCAGAAGACAATAAGTCGAGGGCCCAGGACCTCCATCAGTTCGGATTTGAGGGCGGGGTTGTCGAGGACCCTTGCCGGGCCGGCGACGTTGATGATTTGGCGCAGGTCGCGTGTTTGAAACATCCACTCGGCGCATCCGGCGGCGTGTACCTGCTCGACCTTGGGTGCATCCGGCGCCGAAAACGCAAAAATTGCGCCGGGCCGATGTTTCAACACCGCCGGCGTCATCCATCGCATATGCGTGCAGCCCGCCGAATCCACGGTTGCCATAATTGCCGTCTTTGCCTCATCGACGATGGCCTCGAGCCTGTTTAGCAGTTCGTGTGTTTCCATTGGCACAGTCCCTCAGATCGCAAAATTCACAGGTTCGGCTTTCGCTTGCGGAAGTCCGATATCCCATTCTACGCTGAACGCCACGCGCTGTTCGTCTAATGAGCCGAAGAAGGCATATCCCGCTAATAAAAAGAGGACCAGGGCAGCCGCGCCCGTGGCCACCCTGGTTATAGAGGACTCTCTCTTTGCAAGAGTCATATTTCACTCCGCAATGCAGCGACATGGAACAGTGCCTACTCCTGAGGCTCACTCGGATGCTCTTTGGGATGCTCACCGCCGGCCTTTTCGCCTATGGGCTTTTTCGTCCAGACGCCGTCCTTTTCGTGCCATGTATAGCGTTCCTTGCCGGCGACCTTGTGAACGGAGAATTCGGAGAACTTCAGATCATCTTTCGTTGTTCCCGTCATAAAGACGTCAAGGTCGTACACCTTTCCTGCATCGGTGGTAAAGTCGGCACAAGCGAAGTAGGTATCTTTGCCCACACTTGCGAGGCGTTTGCGGTGGACCTTGTCGAGCTTGAGTTTCAGTTGCTCGCCGGTCTTGTCGTCTTTCACGATGAAATAGCCGTTGCTTTTGGCGGCCTGTTCGCTGACGTACGCCTCGATCGCATCGGCGAGTTCGTCCTTTGTCAGCGAAGGCGCGTTCTTTTTACTTTCGGGATGTTCGGCGGGATGCTCTGCCGGATGCTCATGGTTCTTGTCGCATCCCATCAGGTGGCAGGCGCCGAGGCAGATGAACATCACGATTGCCGCTTGGATTGGCTTGGTCATAGTCATTGGTTTTCTCCTTAAATCATCTAAATTCGATTAAGACAACACTTCGATTTTCGCGCGTCCCTCCCATGTGCCGTGAATGTTGCAGTGGGCGAAGGCGCGAAGGCTGTCGTGAATATGACTCAGGCAGACCCATGTACGCATTATGGGTTGTGTCATCTGTGCCGTCAGATCCAGTCTTGCAAGATATGTGTCGTCGGCGTACAGCTCGATGAAATCAATGAAGTGTCCCGGTTCATTGGGATGGGCCATGTGTTTGCCCACTTCGATCATTACCTCGAAACGTTCGTCTTTTTTGACGCTCTTCGGCACGGTAATCACCGGCAGATGTTTTTTCTCCAGGTCTGTCATGTTGTCGATGTCCCTGGGCGTATTTACGCCGCAGAAGAGGTCATGCTCACACTGAATTGCTGTTGTCATTTTTTTTACCTTTCCTTATTAGTTGAGTTTTCCCGCCTTCTCCCGACTGGGTGTAATTATCGCTGCGGACAGGCAGGTTCCGATATCTTCTCCAGTATCTCCCATGCCAAACGTTCGTCGCGACTCTTCACTGCGAAGTCGGCAAGCGAGACGAAGCCCGCCGGTTCGTTGCTTTCATCGAGGACCAGCAGCCGGTGGATGTTTTTTTCCTCCATGAGTTCGGCTGCTTCATGGATGTCGTCATCGGCGAAGCAGTAGAATACCTCGGGCGTCATGACCTCGTTTACACGCGTTGTGGTCGGGTCCTTAGCCAGGGCCACTCCGCGTATGGCGATGTCACGGTCCGTTATCATCCCCGCCAGTTCTCCGCTTTCCCAGACGGGAAGGGCGCCGACATCCAGTTGCTTCATCTTCTGCGCCGCCTCGGCAAGTGTCGCCTGGGAATCAATTGTTTCGGCATTGCACGTCATGATTTCATTCACATTCATGGTACGTCTCCTTGCTAAAATGATGCTATTGTTCTTAATACGCACATGTACTCGAGCCCGCAAACCGGACTCACCGGGTATATCTATTAATCCCCCGACCGACGTTGGCGATACCATTTGCAAAACACCGGTGGTGCTTTGCAGCAGGGCGGACAACTCACGGCCGATGGTCGAAAACCCCCATTTTCAAATGAACTCCATGTTCCGCTGAGCTATCGGCACAATGCAGGGGGCCCTTGACATTAATTCAGCCGGGAAAAAAGCCGACCGCGGGGGGCTGTTGAAGAAGTGTGTATCTGCCGAGCGCAAAAAGAACCGGGCTGTGCATTGTCAAAACGCACAGCCCGGTAGAATGTCTTTTCGAAGTCTTCACGCCTCTGCATGCTTTGTGTCGGTCGGTTTCCTGACCGGACGACGATTGCCGCGATACCGAGTGTGTACTCGTAACCTGTCTTTTTTGCCGCCGCAGTGATTCCCGTGACAGGACGCCGGCGCCACTTAGCTAAGCGGCGGATGCCTGAATAATCAGGCCACACACTTACACACACCAGACCACAAATCTTCGATTTTATTCTCGCCGGCCCTAATTAACTTCGCCGGGGGTTGGGATGGCGGCTTCCCAGTTTGCCAGATCGTTTCCGTAGTTTCCAGGGACTTTGCGGGTCAGGGATTTTCCTCCGCCGTCGGGAGTAGTCGGCCAGGGATCACTGCCCAGCGGATGCGAGCCGTCGCTGTAGTTTACCCTGTCAATTCGAATTTCGGGCACTTCATACGTGATCGGATCAGGCGCATCGGGCCGTATCAGCGTTACCTTCTCTCCGCCGTTATCGAGCGAGCCGCTGTACGGTCCGTAGATGTCTATGCCGCCGGAGATGCCGTATGTCGAACGGAACGTCGCCGGGTTGCCGCGCGTTATCAGGATGGTCTCGTTGCCGGAAAGCGTAACGCCCTGCGGGAAGGCGTAGCTTACGCCCTTGATCTGCCATGTATTTGTAGGATTGCCCGTATCGTAAAGATAAACCGTGCTGCCGGTGATATTCGTCAGCTCAATGAATTCGGCATCGGAGTCGGAGTCGGGGTCCTGCGGGTTATACATGATCTCACTTATCACTACCGGGCCGATTACGGGATCATTGTTGTTGGCATAGCCCTTGGTGACCGTCAGCAGCCGGACAAAGTCATCCGACCCGTCGCCCTTGATGTACATTCCGATAGACGTGCCGTTTTCGGCGGCGCCGAAGTTTTCCTGCTCGGTGCTGTAC
>JAGHBX010000291.1 GCA_021160785.1 Planctomycetota bacterium
GGCTAAGATGACTTTTCTGCATAAAAATCTGCCATTCCTCCGTTTATATCTTGCTGAAATGGATGTACCCAGACTGGACATTAATCATATCTTGTCTAAAAAAGTGCGTGATAAATATGACTCAATACTTTGTGTTCTCACGGGCGCTGTATGGCGAGGAATGCAGGAAGGCCTTTTTAAACCAATGGATGCCAGAGTGATAGTCAAGGCCATTGACGGCCTTACCAATGCCCTTGCTCTTTCATGGCTCGGCTCGGCGGAAGCACATCTATCTCTTGAAACTGATATACGTGATGTAACGGAACTGTTTCTTCGCGGAGCATTGATTCGTCAGGAACCAACACAAAATCGAGATAACGGAAAGGAAATTAATAATGGATCTTGAACAAGCTTTTCGAAAAGGATCGTTTAGGTCGCTGCTTCGCACAGCATTCAGCAATGGGATAGTCCGCCGGACAGCCTTGCCATTTATCGAAAAAAAGATGTGGCACCGTATTGTTGAGAATAACCCGGATACACTTCCATTCCAGGTTAAAAAAGACAAGTACGATACTACTGTTGCAATTGTGCATAGTGTAGCCCGTGGGGTTAGTCGCGGCACCATTTCTAAAAAAGCCCTGAACTGTCTTTTTGACACGCTTCTGGATAATGTATTTCTGACTAAGCAGCGATTAGATGCAGCAGAGCATCTCGGTTTTTACCCACCCCTGTTTGTTCTTGTTAGTCCGGGCAAAAAGTGTAACCTGCGCTGCACGGGTTGTTACGCATGTAGTGATTCACAATCGGCAGCCAAACTGGACTGGGATACATTTGACCGGATTATCACTGAAAAGCAACGGCTGTGGGGTTCGTATTTTACGGTTATCTCTGGCGGTGAGCCTTTTATGTGGGAAGATAATGGTTTGGACCTTTTAGATATAGCCATTAGACACCCTTCGCAATTCTTTTTGGTTTATACGAACGGCACATTAATAACAAAATACGTAGCTAACGAATTAGCAAAGCTGGGCAATGTAACGCCGGCAATTTCGGTTGAAGGTTTTGAAGAACAAACGGACAATCGCCGCGGCAAAGGCATGCACAAACGGATTTTACAGGCGATGGAAAACCTGCGGGAAGCAGGAGTTCCTTTTGGCATTTCGGTAACCGGCACACGGGAAAACGCTGAGATTATAACGAGCGAAGAGTTTAATGATTTTTATTTCGAGAAACAAGGTGCAACATACGGCTGGATATTCCAGTATATGCCTATTGGACGTAAACATTCGCTTGAGATGATGGTTACGCCTCAGCAGCGTCTGGAGATGTATAATCGAACGTGGCGAACGGTGCGAGAGCGCAAAATCTTCATAGCGGATTTCTGGAACAGTGGCACCGTTAGCAGCGGGTGTATCTCTGCTGGCAGACCGGGCGGATATTTCTATATCACCTGGGACGGCGATATTACACCCTGCGCATTTGTCCCGTATTCGGTTGGTAATATCTATGATGTCTTTCAAACAGGGGGCAACCTCAATACGATTTTAGAATCAGCATTTTTCCAAAGAATTCGCCAGTGGCAACGTGACTACGGCTATGCTCAACCAGCCGAAAAAGTAGGTAATTGGTTATGTCCCTGTGTTATCCGCGATCATTTCGATGTGTTTTTCAAAGCTGTCCAGGATACACAAGCCAAACCGATTGATAAGGAAGCTATTGACGCACTCGCCGATCCGGGATACCATGGCGGCATGGTTGCATACGGGAGCAATTATAGCCACCTGAGCGATAAGGTTTGGTCAGAGCATTATATGGCTAAACAAACAGTAAACAGTTAACCAAATAATATATTAGAAAGGAATTTGAAATGTTGGATTCAATCCACAAAATGTTTCTCGCTGGTGTGGGTTTTGCTACGATGACGAAGGACAAAATTGATGAGCACATCAAAGAACTTGTAGAAAAGGGCAAGTTGACGGAGAAAGAAGGTCGTGAAATGGCTGATGATATGCTGAAAAAATCAAAGCAGGCCAAGGAAGACCTTGAAAAGCAAGTTGAAAAACTGGTGCAGCAAACACTTGGGACACTTCAGATACCGTCAAAGAAAGAAGTTGAGGAATTAGCTGCTCGCATTGAAAAGCTTGAAGCTAAGAAAACAGAATAACAAGGGAACTGTACATTGCTTCTGAAAATAGGCTCTATCAGGCGTGGATACCGCCACATTAAGCGGTACAGACAGATTGTGTCAGAAAATTAGGGACTGTGGGGCTGTTGAAAAAGTCTCTGTTTTATAGTATTTAATTTTTTGGCTCTTCGGAATAATTTGTGGGTAAAAATAGAAGGAATCGCCTTCGGCGAAGCTGTTTGATCTTTTCAAACACCCCCCAGCCGAAGCCAGATATTGTAAAACGAAAGCGAGGAAAATTAACGGAGCAGATAAATATTGAGGAATGAGCATTTTATAAGTGCACCCTGACTCACAATCTGGATAATGATTTGTTTTCGTCAAAAAACAGTCAGCCAGAAAGGATTCAGGATGCAGCTTAAGACCATACTCAATCGTGTACAGAAATACCAGTCTTTTATTTATACGGATTTCAAATTGACCGAAGATAAACAACTCAAACTTGATATTACCATTCGTCCCCGCAGCAATAGTCGTCCTATATGTTCGGGTTGTGGACGCAAGTGCCCAGGTTACGATACCTTACCCGTTCGTCGCTTTGAGTTTATCCCGTTTTGGGGCATCCTGGTTTACTTTGTTTATGCGATGCGTCGTGTAAATTGCCCCGACTGTGGTATCAAAGTCGAACGCGTCCCATGGGCTGAGGGCAAACGAACCGTAACAAATGCCTATGCATGGTTTCTGGCACGTTGGGCCAAACAGCTCAGTTGGGCCCAGGTTGCCGATGCCTTTCGAACGAGTTGGTATACTGTCTATAGCTCTGTTGAGATGGCTGTACAATGGGGTCGAGCTCATGTTGATCTGGACGGGATAACCGCGATTGGTGTTGATGAACTGTGCTGGGGCAAATGGCATCGTTATGTAACGGTCGTTTATCAGATCAACCGAGATGCCATACGATTGCTGTGGGTTGGAGAAAAACGGACAGCCAAAACACTGTTGCGGTTCTTCCGCTGGTTTGGCAAACCACGTACGAAACAGTTGAAGTATATCTGTAGTGATATGTGGAAACCCTATTTGAAGGTGATCGCCAAGAAAGCCCGGCAAGCTATCCACATCCTGGATCGGTTCCATATCGTCGCTCATATGAATAAAGCTATTGATAAGGTTCGGGCGGCAGAGGCTAAAGAATTGGAACGTAAGGGATATGTTCCTATACTGAAAAAGAGTCGATGGTTGTTTCTCAAACGCCCTGGAAACCTCACTGACAAACAAGACACTTCTTTGGCCACATTGTTGCAATACAATCTAAAAACGGTAAGGAGCTATCTGCTGAAAGAGGATTTCCAGTTTTTTTGGGAGTACCGCAGTGCCTATTGGGCCGGCTGGTTTCTGGATCGCTGGTGCACACGAGCGATGCGTTCCCGGATTGAGCCGATGAAGAAAGTTGCCGGTATGCTCCGCCGTCATAGAGAGTTGATACTGAATTGGTTTCGAGCTAAAAAAGCGTTCTCAAGCGGGATCGTAGAGGGTTTAAATGCCAAAGCGAAAGTGACTACCAGAAAATCTTATGGCTTCAAGAGCTTTAAAACGCTTGAATTAGCCTTATATCACAATCTTGGAGCACTACCCCAGCCGATTGAGACCCACAAATTTTTTTGAAGAGGCGAAAATATCAAATATGAGCACAAAATCATTTTAAGAAAAACTAATTCTGCTTCTGCCCCCAAATCTGCTGAACTGGTTGATGGGGAAGATTTGTCAGAGGGCATGAAACAACTGTTGACAAGAAGGCTATCTGATATTGATGTAAATAATCTAACTTTTCGTTCAGCGGATAGCGATGAGATACGACCAGCCCAATTGATAGAAAGTCCCATTAGAGAGCGATGGGTATACCACCTGCCGGACAATTCGCAAATTGAACTGGTCGCTATTTGCAGACCCAAAAAAAATCCTCGGCGTTTCTGGGATCCTGGCGGCAATATCATTGAAGGTGAAGATTTTTGGAGTCAATCTCGTACTGTAGCCTTTGAATTGGCTGTTATTCTTGAACGTCCGCAGCAATCGGAAGGTGAAAATCCTGCACCTGACGGTAAATTTTACTCGCTCTATGGATGGAAGAAATTTGATCCGAATAAACCTTTGAAAGTGTCGTATGCCACCGGTTTTGGCGAATGGCAAGACATGGGGGTTATAAAAGAGGGGCAGGATTTAGGAAATTATAATCTGGTTGAAGTTGGAGAAGTTAAAAAAGGAGAGTTAAAGCAAGTTCGTGCTAAAATGTTCTGGAAATTCAATCCTGAGTTCGGAATACGACTGGTGGCAGTTGATAACAAAGGCAAAGAGTATCCTATGAAGGGAAGTGACGGGTTTATAGGCAACTTTGAGGCGGGTCAGCGGATGCTGTATTATGAGGCCGCTATGGGGCTGAATAAGGAGGAGTTGAGCCATTTCATACTTCAACGACGTCCCATGGCCTGGGCGGTATTTGAGGGCTTTGCGACCAAACCGGTTAAAGAATGGCGGCCCGAGCAGGGCCTGGCGGTAGTGAACTGGTCTGTCATTGCTGACTCGAATCTGGGAGACCAAATCATACAAAGCAGCCAGGAAATAAAGGGAGCAACCGGCGATTACTCGGCTTATACACTAAAATCGGCAGAACTGATCCGGTTACTTGCTCAGGGAACCCGATCGGGCGGAGTCATCTGCAGCGGCGACGATATCGATCCGTGGCGTCAAAGCGAAACAAGACGGGCATATTCGGATTCATTCAGCGGCCACATTTCAGCGCCCGAAATATCAGGCGGGTGTATCACCGGCCTGACCGGTTTCTATGCGCTGCGGGTTAATGATAAGGCACAACTGGATATTGACCTCGCGCACATTTCAGCCCTCGTGTTTGACAGTTATGCCAAGGGCAGTTTCAACGCCAAATTAGATTTGGAAAAGGCCAAAGCCGTCGTCTGCCTGGGCCGAATCAGAAAAGAGAAGAAAACCAGAGGAGACCATCTCTGGATAATCGAAGTCGTCGACAAAAACACCCTTGCAAAACCCCTGCAATTATATAATGTAAACTCCTGAATAAAGGCCCGCCAGGGTAACTGAGATCGACTTCGCCGACGTCTTACCCACTGGCCCGCCTGCGAAGCGAAGCATATACAGATTTACTCCTCGATTACGGTGCTGATATCAATATCTGCGACGACAATGGAAACGTCGAAGCCTCATCCTCAAGCAGGTCCGGGCACACCATAAAAAAAGGACCTACGATTTAACGCAAGTCCTTTATGACAACAAGTAGCGGGGGGAGGATTCGAACCTCCGACCTCCGGGTTATGGGCCCGACGAGCTACCAGACTGCTCTACCCCGCGGTCAATAAGACTGATATACTAACACAAAAGGCCGGGTTGTCAAGTACAACTTTATAAATTATAAATTCCGGCGAATTTGTTCAGCGATTTTTTCGGCCTGACCTTCGGAGTATTCGCCTGCGGGCCAACCCTCAAGGATTTTATCACCTTCGTTCCTCGGGATAATATGAAAGTGAAGATGGTCGACAAGCTGCCCGGCCGCCCGGCCGTTGTTGCAAAGGAGATTGTATCCCTTACATTTGGTAGCTTGAGCAACCGCTCCGGCGATCACGGGTAAAACCTCGGCAATTCTCTTCACCACCCTGACAGGACATCTATCCAGCCTGGAATAGTGCATTTTGGGTATAACCAGAGTGTGCCCTTCACTCACCGGCCCGATATCCAGAAAAGCCAGGATATATTTATCCTCGTACACCTTGGTCACCGGTATCTGACCTGCGACCATTTTGCAAAAAACGCAAGCTTCAGACATTTTACTCACCCCAACTCGAATTCACTGTTCGGGGTTAAAGTTTCTACCGCTTTTCCGAACTGTTTTCCTTTTTCCCCTCGGATTGTTCAGCGGTTTGCTCAGCCTGGTCCGAAGGTTCCTGTTCGCCCGTGCCGATTTCCTTTTGTTCCTCTGGCTCTGCTTTTTCGTCCTTTTCGCTGGACTCTGCTTCGCCAGGGGCCTGCTCCTGCGACTGCCCAGCCCGTTCTTCCTGTTTGGTGGTTTTAGCTTTACGGGCGGGCTTTTTTTTCTTTTCCATCTTTTCGTCCGGACCGATCAACTGAAGCAGCACTCGACTGCCGTTGTCTCCGAGCCTGTTGAGCGACAAATGTATAATACGGGTGTATCCGCCGGGCCTGTCAATGTAACGCGGACCAATCTCGCTGAAGAGCTTGCGTATTACGGTGCTTTCCTTGACCATTTTCTCGTTTTCTTCTTTGAGTATGTCCCGGTCGGGCAACATTTTGATGGCTCTTCGTCTTGCTGCCAAGTCACCCTTCTTGCCCAGGCTGATCAGCTTTTCCACAAAAGACCTCACATGTTTTGCCTTTTGTGGAGTAGTAGAGATGGTCTCGTGTTCAATAAGCGATGCGGCCATGTTTCGGCGCATAGCCAGCCTGTGTTGACACGTACGACTTAATTTTCGGCCTGCTACTTTATGACGCATATTTACAAACCTCTTTACGATCGAATGTATTATTCATTTTCCTGTTCGACGGGATAATCGATATCGGTCATACCAAGAGAAAGCCCCATATCCGCCAATTTTCTTTTAATCTCCCGCAGACTGGTCTTGCCGAAGCTCCTTATCTTGAGCAAATTAGCCTCTGTCATCTTGACAAGCTGTCCAACCGTTTCAAACTTCACCGATTCGAGACAGTTGGCAGCTCTGACAGAAAGTTCCAGTTCCTGAATAGGTGTATCCAATTTCCTCTTGAGTTCTTCATCGATTCCTTTTTCCTTCGGTTCTTCTTCGACCGTTTCTCCGGGTACGGTCTCTTTTCCGAGTTCGAAGTATTGAACAAAAGGATTAATATGCTTTCTCAGGATCTTTGCCGCTTCAACCAGTGCCATCTCAGGTTCAACGGTCCCGTTTGTCCATATCTCCATTATCAGTTTGTCGTAATTTGTCTTTTGTCCGACCCGAGTATTTTCGGTGTTATACCTAACCCTGGTTACAGGCGAGTAAACGGCATCCAGCACAATCCTGCCGATTTCCTGGTCGAATCTGTCCGTTTCTTCGATTCTTTCCGCTGCAGAAATATATCCCCTGCCATTTTCAACGAGCATTTCCATGTTGAAGCTGACGTCTTCTGTCAATGTAGCTATAACACTGTCTTTATTGACCACCTCGATGGCGGGATCGGCTTCTATATCACCTGCGGTGATAGTTCCGGCCTTTTGGGCGGAGACTGTCATAGTCTTAGGCTCATCACTTTGGAGTCGAATGACCAGGCTTTTGATATTAAGGACGATCTCGGTTACATCTTCCACAATACCCTTTATGGAGCTGAACTCATGGTCAACCCCTTCGATTTTTATCTCGGTAACGGCACTGCCCTCAAGCGATGAAAGTAGAACTCTCCTGAGACTGTTGCCGATAGTTATGCCGAATCCTCTTTCGAATGGTTCGACAAAGAACCGGCCATACTTCTTTGTGGAGATGGAAGTATCCTTTTGCACACTTGTCGGCAATTCCAATCCGCGCCATTTAACTCGCATATGAGCCTCCTAAGATTACTATAATAATCGGCCCAGAAAAACAGAACCGTAATTCGCCCGGTCAAGAAATTACCGGGAGCAGAACTCCACAACCAGTTGTTCTTCCACGGGTATCTGGACATCCTCCCTGCTCGGCAGGTCAATCACAGAAGCCGTCATTTCATCCCTGTCAAGCCCAAGCCATCCCTGAGTAGTGAAATTCGGATTACTTTCGAGCTGCTCTTTCACCCTTTTTTTGCTCTTTTCGGAAGGTTTCAGGCTGATCTTGTCGCCTACATCAACGGTATAATCCGCCACACTCACTTTCCGACCGTTCACCCTTATGTGCCCATGAGCGATTATCTGTCTTGCCGCTTTTCTGGACGGGGCGAAATTGAGCTTATAAACTACGTTGTCCAGTCGTCTTTCCAACATCTGCAGCAAAAGTTTTCCCGTATTTTCTTTTATCCTCTCAAGCCTCTGGAAATAACACACATACTGTGAAGACCGCAAGCCGCTTGATCGCCA
>JAGHBX010000227.1 GCA_021160785.1 Planctomycetota bacterium
CTGCAGGCTGAGCCAACCGCCGCAAAATTGGCGCCGAACATGACTATCGCCCCAAGCATGTAAGCAAAAAACCACGGCAAAAGATTGTATGGGATATATTGCTCCAGGCCCATCCTTGACACCGCGATGACGCCGCCGATGATATAGACCGACGAAGCGGTAAGCGCGACGGCAAGCCCCCCGATGACCTTGCCCATCATGAAGTCGAAAGGCCCCGCCGAGCTGAGGATCACTTCGGCAATCCGCTGGTTCTTCTCCTCCATGACAGATTGCAGCAGCGGCACGGCGCCCATCATTATCATCATGAACATAAGCATGACCATTACCATCGGTCCGGCGACGGCCTGGATCTCGTTGGGAGAACGCGCATCTTCTATTTGCCCCGTTTCACTGTCGCGGCTAACAAGCCCCATGTTCTCAACGTTTATCCAGTGAAAGAGGTCCTTGACCTGCGATTCTTCCAGCCCGGCATCGGCGAGTCGGACTTTTCGAAGATAGTCGTTCAGCGGCGAGCCGATCCAGTAGCGCACCTCATCGAATAGAACGTTCTGGCAATAGTAGCGAACACGACCCGACGACGGATCACCGGTGGGGTGGATGGCATTGACGCCGATTTCGACAAAACCGTCTAATTGTTTTGCCCGGACCCTGTCGGATAACTCCAGTCGCTGTGCCCTTGCGTCCTGCACCGGCTCGATGACACTCATAAGATAGGCGGGCTTGATCTTCTTGCCGGTTTCCTTGTCATGTATCTCATTTTTGTTTCGCGCGTTTGCGGCCTCGACAATTATGCCGGCAATGTGGCCGGTGCGGTCAACGACGGCAATTTTCTTGTCGGTGGTGTCAACGTTCTTCTCGGCGATGAGCATGGCGAGAAAGCCCCCGCTCATGAGAATCGGAGCAAGAGCCAGGCCGATGATAAACCCCTTGGTCTTAACGGTCGCCTTGTACTCGCGACAGGCGATTCTCAGTATCTTAGGCATGGTTGGCCTCCTCGGCATCAGGGCCCGCAATGCGAACGAAGATGTCATGCAGCGAAGGCCTGGCGATCTCGAATTGCTTGACATTTGTGCGAAACATGATTTCAGCCAATACTTTCTGTGCATCGCAGTCAGCCGCCATGCGAAGTTCCTGCATTCTTCCCAGATCGCGCACGCTCTGGATGCCGGGCAGATTCTTCAGGGCGCCTGTTCCGTTGCCGGTGCTGACGCGGATCGTGTCGCTGCCGTACTGCGACTGGATCTCTTCGAGCGTGCCGTCCAGCACCTTCTTGCCTTTGAATATCATGAAGATATAATCGCACATCGTCTCGGCGACGTTCATGTCGTGCGTACTGAAGATGACCGTCGTACCGTCGGCCTGCAACTGGAGAACCGCCTCTCTCATAACCTCGGCATTAACGGGATCCAGACCGGCAAACGGTTCGTCGAGCAGCACTACCTCGGGTCGGAAGACGACAGCGCCGATAAACTGCACCTTGCGGCTCATCCCCTTGCTGAGGGCTTCGACTCTTTTGTTGGCCCAGTCGGTCAGTTCAAAACGTTTGAGCCAGTAATCGACGTTAGCCTTAATATTGCGGCCGTTCTTGAGCCCGCCGTAGAATCGCAGGATTTCGCGGACCTTCATTCTTTTGTACAGGCCCCGCTCCTCCGGCAGATAACCGATGCGGTCGCAGGCCGACCCGCGGAATGTCTCACCGAACCGCCGTATCGAGCCACTGTCGGGATAGAAAATATTCATGATCATGCGAAGCGTCGTGGTCTTGCCCGACCCGTTCGGACCGATGAAGCCGTAGATACTACTGCCGGGCACCGACAGGGACAGATCATCCACCGCGGTAACCTTGCCGAAGGTTTTGGTCACATTAGCTATTTCGACAGTATACATTGTCATTCTCCCGGCCGACCACTTACCGTGTCATACCTTACAGACGCGAGAGGATAACATATGTTACAGAGCCATGCAAGAATCGCAGCAAAACGCGCCGCATCGCTTCATCCAGCCATGCTTTGCCGCCGCGGTTTTCACTGTCCCCAGCACTGGAGGGTTCCGTCTTTCAACGACACAAAAATCCTGCCCGAGGCCGCCGACATACCGTCGAAAACACACATCGCGTCAAGTTTACATTGCCCTAACACCTCGCCGTCCGACGATGAGACCACCTGTAGGAAAGTGCCCTTTTCCCCCTTAAATGCGGCCAACGTCTCGGCCTCATTCTCGTAAGCAAGAAGCTTCGACTCCTTCCTCCCCACATCGGGCGGACCGGCAACAACCAGTTTGTCAGGGGTCAGCACCATCGCCCTGACAACCAGCGATCTGTCATTACTCCATGTCCCGGGTTCCGGTTTGACCGCGGCAGGCTTACCTGCGCCTTTTTGCTTCTTCGGTGCTTTAGGCACGGACTTTGTTTGAGTCATGATCTTTGTCTTGGCAAAAAGCTGGTATGAGTCCAGCCGATGACCCACCGGACCGCTGGCAATCTCCTTTCTGCCGTAACCGAATATCCGATCCTCGTCGAAGCAGAGTATCCTGCCCGTCGGCACGATCTGCGAACTCCTCGCCCATCCGCCCCACCCGGCGCCGACGTCGGTCCCGATCAACCAGTACGAACGGACGAACCACTCTTCACCTAAAAAGCCCGTGATGCAAAACAGGTGAGGCTTCTGCTCGTCAACCTTGTTACCAGCCTTGTCAAAATTCAAATGTTTCATGAAGACCGAATCGCCGTCACCGGAAAGTATATCCGAAAGCGACCCCTCCATATCAAAACCCCTTGACGGTTCAAATCCCGTCTGTTTACCCGTATCGGGGTCCAGGTCGGACACGACCGTTCTGGCAAGCGTCTTACCGGTCGCAGGATTAAGCCGATACAACACGATCCCTCCATCGAGATATGTCGATCTCCCGGCGGTTGCATACACGGTGTCGTTCTGGACGAGAATGGCGCCGTGAACGGGCCAAATCGATTCCAACTGATCGAGTACGCAAACCTGCTGCTCCTGCGGCGCGGCCCGAAATCGCCAGACAAGACGGCCGTCGCCGGCGATTAGCGCATAGACCCAGCCGTCTGCGCAACCGAAAAAGACCATGCCCCGGTAAATCGTAGGCGCACTGTCAATGCGCCCGCCCGCTGTATAACTCCATCTCAAATCACCCGTCTCAGCCGAAAGGGCATAAACCGTGTGCGTATCCCTCGAAGCCACAAAAACTCTTCCACCCGCAATCACCGCCTGGGTAAGAGCCCCCCCCAGATCGGCGGACCATAGCTTTTTGGTCGCCGAAGTCACCGATGTCGACGTCGCGCCCGAACGAGCCCCGTCATGTCGATACGTCGGCCAGTCGTCCGGCAGCGCCCTGGCGGATGACAGCTTGACGCCCCAGGCCGGACCTTTCTCAAGGACAGGTTTGTCGGGAAAGGGCATCTTGCCGCTTTTGCCTCTTTGTGAGGCCGCCGCGAAGAACCCGGCCACTTTCACTTTGGGAAAACACGCACACGCATCCGGCGGTGCGTACAGCAGGCCGTTAGCAGGCATGATCCCGTACTGACATGTGCCGCGAATCCAACTGTTATTGCTCAGCCAGCCCTCATCGAGACTGACGACCTCGATACCCGCTCTGCCGGTGAAGATAAATTTCTCGGAAGCCTTGTCCCGGTAGCAGCGGTGGTGAGCCATCGCAACCGGCGGGCCTTTCCAGTCTAACTGCCGCACCAACTCGCCCGTCTTCAAATCGTAACCGGTGAAATTGGCGCCCACCCATACGGTCTCGCCGACAACAAAAACATCGACCGCCGAATTGTAACCCTCACTGCACGCAACAGACCAGAGTTCTTTGCCGTCTTTGACCGAGTAGGCTGTGAGAATCGATTTCCCCCGACGCGGAAACCCCGCCTCGTTCCAGCCATTCACGCCCCATACCACTTTGCCGTCGGATTTATTATCCTTTGATGCGCTCCTGTCGGCGCAGAGCAGAACCTCGTCGGTGGCGACGACCGTCGGCGATGAAAAGGACATCCGCATCCGAGGCGTCGGCCGCGGAGTTTTCCACACTTCCTCGCCGGATTTACAATCGAGCCGAACCATCCCCGCGGTACTCTGATAGAAAACGCCGTTTCGGTTCACCGCAAGCGAAAGAGGCAGCAAAAATTCATTCTTCGCACACACATTCTTCCACAGGGTTTTTCCGGTGCTGGCCTCAATAGCCGTTACATATCTATAGTCTGTAGGCTTCGGCTCGCCTCTTTCGAACAGCCCGCCGCCCCTGCGATAAATCTCCGATGTCCCGATAATCAGATAAAGCACACCGTCATTGACAAGAATCTCTTCGGTTCGCTCGGTGCCCTCATAAACACGTATTGTCCGACCCGTCGCCGCGTCGATGGCGCTGACCGGCGCGTCGATA
>JAGHBX010000208.1 GCA_021160785.1 Planctomycetota bacterium
GAAGTCAAGTTGCATGTCGAGATGATTAGCCGGCCAAAGGACAAGCCTGAGGTTGAAAAGGCAGCAAGGTTAAAAGCCAGGGAAGAGGCACAAGCCAATAGCGATAGAAGTGTCAAAACGGAAGAGAAAACTACCGCTGCCACTCCTGCAGGAGATCAGGCCGAAAAAGCAGTCGAATCCGAAGCGAGGGTGCAAGCACAACAGCACCTCAAACCTGAGATCGAAGCGAAAGTCGAAGGGGAAGTCGAAGAGGAAGAACAATTAAAGGCTGCGGACGAAGAGCAGTACAGAATAAAAGCCCAGGCGGCAAAAGAAGCATCAGCTAACAAATCCAAGAAGCTCTTCAAAGAGATGCGAAGGCTTAGAATGTGATGACCCCAAGCCTCTATTTACCGCTTTTTGCGAGCTGGTACCCTTATCGAAGCACGTCGCAGCGTCGTCATGCCCTCACCTATATAGAAGCCCGGTTGAGTGGGCTGATTATACGCCACGTTCTGCCAGGCCACTCTCAGTCGGTGGATCACCTCATGCATCGGGAGTACATTGATATATTTTCCTTGAATTTGCTGCCTGCAAAATGATATGGTGACTGAAAGAATGAAGAACCAAAGGGGAATTCTAATGTTAAAGTACAAACGGGGCAAAAGTAGAGCATTTACCTTGATCGAACTGCTTGTGGTCATCGCGATCATCGCGCTGCTGCTGGCTATCCTCCTGCCGTCGCTGAGGAAAGCAAAGGATCAGGTTCGCACCATCACCTGCCGGTCCAACCTGAAGCAGTGGGGCATCTTCTTCTATTTGTACACGCAGGAAAACGAAGGGGACTTTATGACCGCAAAACAGGGAACCGGCATCCCCGGCGGCGGGACATGGCTCTTGCCCCTGTTGCCCTACTACGAAGGAGGCGGTGAGAAAATGCGTGTTTGCCCGGTAGCCAAGGTAGTTGCTCCCACTGGAAATCCTCAGCCCAACGAAGGCGACCCTTCCCGTATGGCGTGGAGCGTGACTATAAACGGTATCGAACACAGGAACAGTTATGCGATCAATAACTGGATTTATCACTTACCCGCCGGGCAGAACAACTTATGGCAACTCTCAAATACGCAGAAGCGGTCATGGATGCGCATTGACCGCAAGGGAGGCTTTCGGACACCCCTGTTTCTGGAAGGCTGGCGATGGGGCGGTGGACCCACGTTGCGGAGCGAGGAGGCGCCTCCGGATGAAACACGCAGATATAACCGTAACGGATTTGACAGGTTTTGTGTGAATCGTCACAGGGGCGCCATCAATGTCTGCTTTCTGGACTTGTCCGTCGAAAAGGTGGGACTTAGACAACTCTGGGATCTCCGATGGCATCGCGAGTGGGACATGACGGTTCCAACTCCCGCATGGCCGAACTGGATGACCAATCCCAGGGACTGAAGCGCCAGTCGGTCAGCCTCCTCATGCATTGGCCGGAAAAACACCCCCTGCAATGCAAATTTTGCTGAAAAAGGGGTTGAATTTTCCCGCCGTTTCACTATACTGGGCCTTGATCGGGATCAGGGCGGACAATTGGGCCGTCCAGGAAACAGGTGCCGGGGGCGTCGTATAATGGGAGTACACCGCGGTCGCATCGCGGGGATGCGGGTTCGATTCCCGCCGCCTCCAGTCCGGTCTGTCGCGCCGGCGGGCAGTAAAGAGGTCAATATGAAAGAGATTCGCATAGCAACACGCCCAAGCAGACTGGCGATGGTCCAGTCCGAATACATCAAGAGCCTGCTCGAAAAGCTCGACGCCGATGCCCGGGTCAGCCTCGTCAGAATATCAACCCGCGGTGATCGCGACAAGTCCGACTTCCTTTACAAGTCCGAATCGGTGGGCTTTTTCACCTCGGAAGTGGAAAACGCGCTCATCGACGGGCGGGCGGATCTCGCCGTCCACAGCTTCAAGGACCTGCCCACCGCCTACGCCGAACAGCTAACCGTCGCCGCCATACCCAAACGAGAATCCGTCGCCGATGCGCTGGTGGCCGGCACCGATGTAAAGTCCGTCGCGGACCTGCCCGCCGGTGCAACGGTGGGAACCTCCAGCCTGCGACGTATCGGGCAGTTGAAGCATATCCGCAACGATCTGAATTGCGTGCCCCTGCGAGGCAATGTAGAGACGCGCGTCGGCAAGGTCGCCTCCGGCGCCGTCGACGCCATCATCATCGCCCAGGCGGGGCTCAATCGCCTCGGTCTTGCCGACAAAATCTCCGCGGTTCTCGACCCTGTCGAATTCCCCACTGCGCCCGCCCAGGGGGCATTGGCGATACAGATACGCAAGGACGACGACGAACTTGCGGCGCTGGTCTGCCGGCTCGACGACCGCGACACGCGTATCGCCGCCGAAACCGAACGACACATTCTCGCCGCCATGCACGGCGGCTGCAGCATCCCGCTCGGCGTCCACACTCGGATTGAAGGCGATACGATCACGCTTGCCGCTACAATCTCCGATTTCGAGAGCCCGGCATGCATCAAACGCACCGCCTCGTCGGCCATCGCAGGCGCCCCCGCCATGGCCGAAAAACTCGCCGACGAATTACTCGACGCCGGCGCCGGCGAAATCCTCGAAAAGGTCCGCCGCGACAAGACCTGACTGCACGCCCAAACTATCTGACGCCGGTTCGCTCCTGGCGGATATTTTTTGCACTGCGAGAACAAAAGTTTTTCTTGCTGCCAATCCCGGCCCCTTGATTATCCGATACAGGAGCATGACACCGGAATTTGTAACGGATTCGGCAGGGATGCGTTTTCCAACGATAATGCTCGAGGACCGTCAGGGCTTTGTTCGCAGCCTGAGGCCCAATCGCAGGGTAGTGCGTTTTGAGCTTGATATTTTCGGACATCCCCTTCGTATCGGCATCAGTTTTGCCGATCGTCCCGCCAAGCTTGCAGAATTAGTGCCAATGGCCCGGCAGATCACCGACCTGATCTCGCGTCTGATAACAAACAAGCTGAACTCCTCCGGCCGGAAAATCGCCTGTCAAAAAGGCTGTGCCGCCTGCTGTTATTATCTCTCCGCAGTATCCACAGCCGAGGCCTTTTGCATAAGCAATGCGATATTTGCACTGCCCTCGCAGGAACGACGAATGCTGATCAGGGCATGTTGTACCGCAGGGCGAAGCACAATTGCCTCTGTTGCTTCAAACCGGATAGCAGCCCAGGATATGAGTCAGGCGGACACACTGCAGAACCTGTCGGACTGGTATTCGAGCCTTCACCTTCGCTGCCCTTTTCTGGTGAATGACTGTTGCCAAATATACGATGATCGACCACTTGCCTGCCGGGAGTATCTTATACTTGAAGGTTCCGGGGCCTGCGGAGGCGACTGCACCGACCGCGACAGGCGAGTGGACATACCCGTCAGTATTGCCCAGATTCTGGCGGAGACCTGCTGCAAACTCCAGGGCCGGGATGACACTGTTGTTCTGCCCCTGGCGATCGCTTATGCGTATGACAATCCCGACGATGCTCGCCGAACCTATCCGGCAGAAACGCTGGTTCGGACGTTTGTCGAAACACTGTGCGACAACATTTGTCAAAACATCTCGAATATCGAGATGGTCGCATTCCCGCTATGACAATCAACCCCTCCGGACGGAGGCACGGCAACGCGGTCATTCGATGGGCTGGAGTTTGCCGGTTCGGTTTATGATTTCCAGGCAGGCTCGGCCGTTGTGGTAGGGGGCTTTCCATTCGGAGGTTTTGCCGGCTGTGTCTGCGGGGCGCTTGCTTTGTACGGCCTGGGCGAACCATTCGCCGTGTTTTTTGTCCACGATATTATCCAGGGTAAACTGCCAGCAGTTGTATGCCGCGTCGAGGTAGTGTTTTTGGGCGGTGAGTTGGTATGCGTTCAGGAATCCGACGACGGCTTCGGCTTCGGCCCACCAGACTTTTTCGGGTTTGGTGATCTTGCCTTTCTCGGCTTCGTAGAAGAGGCCTCCGTCGGCGTCGAGACCTTCCTTGTAGACGGCTTGGGCGATTTTTATGGCGATGTCTTCGATTTCATCGGTGAGTTCTTCGTCGCCCAATACCTCGACCGCTTCGCAAAGCAGCCAGCTTCCTTCTATGTCATGGCCGAACGATACGACCTCCGAGGTGGAGTTCCACTTGTCGTCGAAGAACAGTTTGAAATGGTGCGTTTCGTGGTCGATGATGTGGTCCCGAAAAATCTCAATGAGTTCTCTCAGCGAATTGCGCAGTCGGTCATTGCGCCAGACCCTGTAGAGGTTTGTATAGGCCTCGAGCATGTGGAGGTGGGTATTCATGGTCTTGGTCTCGCTGCCTTCTGTGTAAGCCAGCCGTGCCTTTGCGGCGGGCGTCCAGTCGCGACCGAAAGTCTCAAAATACCCCTTGTCTTTTTCGTCGTGGCATTTCTCTTCTATGATCTCGTAAAGCTGCCGTGCTTTTTCGATTGCCGGCCCAAAGCCGGTTGCGCGGTAGTACTCGGTCAGGGCGTAGAGTGCAAACGACTCGCCGTAGAGTTCCTTTGAATCGTCGGTGGGTTTTCCCGTATGGTCAAGCAGCCAGTATGCCCCGCCGTACTGTTCATCGGCAAAGTTTTCGACGAAATAATCGTAGGCTCGCCGGGCGGTTTTAAGGTAAGCCGGCTTGCTTTCGTACATGTAGGCGGCGGAAAAAGTCCAGAGAATGCGCGTGTTCAGCACGAGTCCTTTGGGAGCGTCTTCGATGCCCGTGCCGTCGGTGGTGATTCTGCCGTAGAAACCGCCGTGGCGGGTATCGACCGAATGATCCAGCCAGAAGGGCAAAATGTTACCCTGCAGTTGGCGGCGGGCGCTTTGTGCGAAAAGCTGAATGTTCCATTTGTCGCCGGACTGCGCATCCAGGCGACAGCACAGCAGCGCCGGCAGCATAAGTATCAGGATTGAATGTGTTCTTTTCATTTGAGGCGGTCTCCTTGAAAACAAATCACTGCCCATCTACAATAGCAGATCGGGGGTCTGATTACAATTGCATTATGATGGCAAGTCAGATAAACTAAAGCGAAGGATGCCTGGCGGTAAGGTCGGGCGTTGAGTTATTGTGCTTTGTGAACCTTATCCTGAACAGGAGGGTCTATGGATAATTCAGGAAATGTCCTGTTATCACGGGGTTGCATCAGAGTCCTTTTGCTGGTTTTGATGTTGTCGATATCGTCAGTCAAAGCCGAGATCGTCAACGGCGGTTTCGAGCAGGTCAGAGACGGTCTCGCTGTTGGATGGGGTGGGTTGTGGACAAGACAGAAAGGGGCAGGAAGTCTCGTCTTTGACAAGGAGGTTCGGCACGGGGGCAGTCTGGCGGCACGGATCGAGCACACCGGCAAAGAGGACTGGAGTCTGAATTCGACCAAGCGTCTTGATGTCACGGCGGGGGATATCTTCGAGCTTTCATGCTGGGTGAGAGTCAGCGGCAACGGCAATGTGATACCGTGTGTTGTGTCCTATGACGGCGCGAGCGGAGTCCGGGACTGGATGTTGGGGCAGCGGATTGTGGGTGCGACACAGGACTGGGTCCGGGTTCGCTCGAAGTTTGTGATCGGCAAGAACATTTCTTCGATTATGCCGCGAGTCACAGGGAACGGGCCTGCGACCGTGTGGGTCGATGACTATACCCTGGTTCGCATCGGCAACATCGGGCAATTGCGCGGCAAAAAAGCACAGAAAAAACTGTCGGTCAGTAACAAAATGCTGACTCTTACCGTTAATCCGTCCGACGGAAGCTTTTCGGTAACGGATAAACGCACGGGCAGGGTCTGGCGACAAAGACCGTTTCGAGACGACAAAGTGGTCCTGAAGGCGGCAGTTGGCAACGGCATCGAGATGACCGTGCTCGATGCGACAAGTGGTATTGAGTTATC
>JAGHBX010000221.1 GCA_021160785.1 Planctomycetota bacterium
CACGTATATCCTGAGAGGATACGAAGGCCGGCAGTGTTTTGTTTAGACGGCCAAATCAGGATCAGGCAGGGTTAATTCTCTGATAATCGCCCCAATGGTTGCAAAAACCGTCATGGCAAAGAGTCGCCATACGGCTGTCGGCACGAGTTGGCCGAAAGCAGCGTCAGGGTGATTGTGGTTCAGGGTGGCGGTTGTGAGAGTAAAAAGGACTCCGATGGCGAGTCCGCAAAGGGCAGCCGAAGCAATTCTTTTCCACATGGCGGCCCCTCCGCAGCCCCAGGTTACTGCGGCGCCGCAGACGAAGGGGACGGCAAATGACAGGTACCACAAATTCCGCAGTGTGGGCAGTGTGCCGAAGTTGTTGAGGTGGATGCATTCGGCTATTGCAAAGGCGCCGGCGGCGACGACTGCGCATATCGGGATGTGCCAGTATCGGGGTTTGAGGCTCTGGCGATGTTGGGCGATTTTCTTCATGCGCCGGCGTATCGTCAGGGGCCAGTTGTAGAACAGGCAGAATATCCACCGCTCAAACAGAGCTCCCCGTTCACCAAATACCGGCACAATGTGCACTGCATCCGTCGCCCAGTGTGCGGCCATGAAACGCGAAATCGCCGGGTAGTGATAGCTCATCTGGATCGGAAAGGCAAGATAGCCCAGGTACTTGAAATAGCTGAGAAACAGAGCGATGTTGTAATCCTTGAAATTGCGGTCATACAGCGCAAGTAGTGTTGTATAAAGCCCTCTGCATATCGAACCCGGTGAAATGGGGATGACCTGGAACAACAGCAATATGGCTCCCACGGCCATGCCTGCTTCCGTCGGCGTCAACTCTGGATGAGCCTTGACATATATCCAGCTAACGGCAATTGAGACGATCTGGGTAACCGGGGCAGTCATCATATGAACAACCAGGCTGATAAGATATCGCTGTATGAACTTCTCCTTGAGTTGCTCAAGAATAGTCTCGGCGTCTTCGTCCGCAAGAATGTGTTTTCTCCTGCCTTCGGCGACCATGTCGCGCAACCACTGCTCGCGGTGTTTGCGGAAGAAATATAATTTAAAGGGGCGAACGAAAACGTAGTGCAGCTTTTCGCAGAAGAACCGGCCATCGGTCAGGAATCTGTGCAGTCCTGCCGGGAGAATCGTCAGGGGCATGTGGAGCCAGAACAGGAGCGGGTTTTCTGATACGCCGAGTGCTTTGTCCGCGTTGACTCTGCCTGCCCTGTGCCATTTGATCGCTTTTTCGGCTATTTTTGCCCGTACTGCACGCCTAAAGTAATCAAGACTGCTAAACAGCGATTTGTAGTGTTTTCGCCAATCGGCGTGAGCCCAGAATTTTCGCAGGAAACGGCCCAGAAACGGAACCAGTCCGAGCAGGAAAAATACGAATCGGCAGATATTGCAGTAGCTTAGCCTGCCCTTGTGGTCGGCTTCGACGAGGCCGCGGACCTTCCATCCTGTCAGGGCACTGTCGGAGATTGTTCCCCAGAGTTTGCGGCTGTAGAGCAGCCTGACGTGGTTGTGGGTAATGTCGGGCACTGAGTTTCTGTAGTTATCTTCCGCCGACTTCAGTTTCTCCAACAGGGGTCTCATATCGGCGAAGTCTTCGGCGTGTGAATCGATAAAACTTTCCAGTTTCTTCAGATCGCCCCGGTCAAACTGAACGATTGAGCCGCGTTTGAGGCCCTGGCCGATCAGCTTGAAATCACCCGGGCTCATGGGCAGAAACGGCAGCAGCGTAAGCCCGGCACGAAAGTCCACGGCGGTAAGACCCGCCGCTGGGTTGACGTCCGTACCCATTCGTTTGAGGCAGTTGGGCTGACTCTTGCAGGTTGACCATTCGTACTGCCGTGCGAATTCATGGGCGCCTATTTCATGCATCAGCGTTACGAAGTCGGCCATGAACTTTTTCTTTGCCCGGTACTCCGGTGAGCCGAGCTGTGCGGTATCGAGCTTTTTTCCCCTGCGCCACAGTTTGAGCAGATCCAGGCGGTCGTCCACCTCCAGCCGCCATGTTCGCCCGTCCACCCAGTCGCTCAGTTCGCCGCAACTGCCGAGACTGTGATCGACGAAGGTCGCATGGATATCGTTGACCGCGTTTTCATCGCCGAAGCGAATTTGTGCTGCACGCCGGATAAACTTCTGCCATATCGCACCCGCCTTTGCCGCCGTCGGATTAACCTGTAGTTGAAACGGCCCCTGAAAACCAATCCGGTAGAGCACGTTGCGAAACAGCAGCGAACGACCGGTGGGCGGGATAAGAATCTTCATCGCATAGACGCCACCGACGGTGAGGCCGCCGAGATGTTGGTGTTCGGACTCAATCGAAAGCACTTTGACGCGATAGACCTGGCCGGCAAATCCGCCGCCGACAAACTTTTCAACCTTCAGTCGAACCCGCCCGGCGCTCTCTCCGTCCACAGCGGCAACATCATAGGTGAGCTCCGCGCCTGCGTCATAGCGATCGATGCGCATGGGCCGATACAGACAGGCGTCCTGGACAGACGCCTTCAGTTTGTTACAAACGTCAACGGAATACTCTTTCACCATCACCCACCGAAATAATAGACGTAAATCTGCAATACAATCGCCGCATAAACTCCCGCCATCAGATCGTCGGCGAGTATGCCGAAACCGGCGGGGAGTTTTTCGAGCCGACGACAAGGCGGCGGCTTAAGTATATCAAAAAACCGAAACGCCAAAAAACCAACCATCGCCAAAATGACGCCGTTTGATTCGGCGGCAAAAAAGCCCGCCGCCAGGAAAGCAACCGCCTGCCCGGCTAATTCATCGGCAACAACCTCACCCGGATCCTTTTTGCCCGTTGCCTCGATAGCCGCCGGTGCAAAAATTATACAACTGACAGACCCCAAAATAACAAGTCCCACCATCACCAGGCAGATGACAAACGCAGGAACACCCAGCCACAAAAGCGCTCCAAAAATAACCGCAGGCGGCAAAGACCCCCACGTCCCAGGCGCCACGGGCAGCATCCCTAATCCAAAACATGATGTAAACACTCTTGCTATACGCATAATTTCCTGGCTTTTCCTGTAGTCCCGCAGTTTAATTTTTCGGGTGGCAACCACTCCCGCACCGCCGGCATCTTGCTGGCATCTCAGCAAATCGCGGGCGGGACGCCCCCGCTACTGAACCAGCGAAAGGCAGTACCTGTCGGTCATTCCGGCGATATAATCGCATACAATTCGCTTCAGGCCTTCGGTTGGAATCATCTGCTGAAAATATCCCGGCATTTTGGCGGTATCATTGCAGAGTTCCTCAAAAACACTTGTCATCCATTTTTCAATTTTTTTGTTCGCCTCTAAAAGAGTATCATGGCAATACAGATTTTCCAGCAGAAACTTCTCGAGCTCGACAAGCCTGGCCGTCGCATCCGAACTGAGGACGATCAACTTCTGCGGCAAATTGCACACATCGGCGGCGGCTTTCACCCCGGAAGCCTCTATCGCCCGTGCGCTGCCGTCAATACAATCGCTGACCAGACAATCGATTATCGCCTTGGCGGTTCTGGTCCTTCGCACGACATAATCGTCTACGGAATCGGCCATGCTAATGTCTCTGGCCCGCCGTACAAGCTCGATTTCCTTTATCTGATCTTCGTCAATCAGCCTCGACCGCATCCCGTCTTCCAGATCGTGGCAATTATATGCGATCCTGTCGGCAATATCGGCGATCTGGCCTTCCATGCTGCAATTGCACTCCTGGAACTGATCCTGCCGCGGCCGAT
Organism: Planctomycetota bacterium; assembly: GCA_021160785.1. GTDB lineage: Bacteria > Planctomycetota > Phycisphaerae > Sedimentisphaerales > Anaerohalosphaeraceae > B28-G16. The sequence goes on from JAGHBX010000221.1 coordinate 3,749, forward strand.
CATAAGGGCTGTGATGCCTGGCAAAAGCCAATCGCGTCTCGTACATAAGGTTCAGGCCCTCGAAATCGGCGTAGGGATGCTCCAGGAAATCGACAATCCTCAGAGTCTGTCCATTATGCTCGAACCCGCCGAAACCCGCCATAAGCTTATTCAAAATACTCTCGCCTGTATGGCCGAAGGGACTGTGTCCCAGGTCGTGTCCCAGGCAGATCGCCTCGGTAAGCGCTTCATTTAGCCGGAGGCTCCTTGCGATAGTTCGTCCGATTTGAGCCACTTCAATACTGTGTGTCAGGCGTGTTCGATAATGGTCGTTGGCGCCGGGACTAAAAACCTGCGTCTTGCCTTCGAGTCGTCGAAACGCCGCGCTGTGCACGATCCGGTCGCGGTCTCTTTCAAACGGCGAGCGATACGGGTGCGGCTTTTCGCAAAACCCGCGACCGCGACTCTGTTCGGGACAAACGGCATAAGAGGCGAGTGGATGATTCATTCTTGCAACTTCGGCAAATGCTGTTGGCTGCTGATTTGCTTGAGGTCGGCGTACAGTTCGTCCAGGCCCTGGCTGATAACGTCGGTATCGCTGACGACGTGCATATAATTGGTATCCCCGTTCCAACGGGGCACGACGTGAATATGCAGGTGTTCGGGCAAGCCGGCGCCGGCGCACCTGCCGAAATTCATGCCGACATTAAAGCCGTGCGGTGCGATGGAAGCGGTCAGAACCTTCTGGCATTCGCGGATGAGTCTGGTCAGTTCGAGAAGCTCATCTTCGGCGGCGCTTTGGAAATCGGCTATGTGCCGCAGCGGCGCGATCAGCAGATGCCCGTTGTGATATGGAAACTTGTTGAATACCACCATGCACCGCTCGGTGCGCCAGAGCACAAGATTGGCCTCATCCTTGTCGGGGTTCCGCTCATAATCGCAGAAAAAACATCCGGGTTTTTCACTGAGCCCTTTGATGTATTTGATCCTCCAGGGCGCCCATAGAATC
>JAGHBX010000237.1 GCA_021160785.1 Planctomycetota bacterium
CCTTTGGGTAATTTGCGATACTCTGCTTGTGGCGGTCAACGATGGGTGCGAACTGCTCGTTGGCTTCGAGAATGGGTCTTCTGGTCCATGCCTCTGCGGGTGTGCCGCCCCAACTGGTGTGAATCAGGCCGATCGGAATATCCAGTTCCTTGTGAAGACTCCTGCCGAAGAAGTACGCCACCGCCGAGAATCCCGGTACTGTCTCCGGCGAGCATTCCTGCCACGTGCCTTCGCAATCGTCCCTGGGCGTCTCAGAGACTTCTCGTTTAACATAGAACAGTCGGATGTTGGGGTATTTCGCGTTGGCGATCTCTTCTGCGGCGTTATTCGAGCCGCTCACGGCAAACTGCATATTGGACTGACCCGAACAGACCCAGACTTCGCCGACCATGACGTTTTCCAGCTTGATCGTGTTGCTGCCCTTGATCCTGATAGTGTAAGGCCCGCCGGCTTTGGGGGTGGCAAGCATCGCCGTCCATTTGCCGTTGGCGTCAGCCTTGGCGCTGGCTCTGCCCTTTTTCCACCTGGCTCGAATGGTGATTTCCTCACCGGGCTCGGCCCAGCCCCAAAGCGGCGTCTCGCTTTGCTGCTGCAGGACCATATTAGACCCAATCACCGCAGGAAGCCGAACCTCGGCAACAGACAGCGAGCCAAAAAACACTACAACCAACAGACAGACAGTCAAAAACGGGCTTTTCTTAATCATTACCTTTCTCCTTGATCCATAAATAATATATTAATGACAACTTTCCGACATTATACCAACTGTCAGCCGATAAGTCCAATCTGGCAGGCAGTTTCCCGGCGCACCGGGATTCACAGGCCGTAATGATGGATTACCCTAAAGGGTACAAGCAACCTTTTCCCACCGACCCACAGAATCCCCCATTCACACAGCTTATTTCACACCCTCATTAAGAATATCTAAAACAGACAGTAGTGAAGTCATATATTATGTAAATGTCCCAATTAGCAACCCAGAGATAACGCCAACGATATATCCAACAACGATCCAACACCAGTGTCCTCTGTATTCCGCAAACCACATGCCACCAGTTTTATACCACCAACCACTGTACTCCTTTCCCAAATCACATCCATCAAGAGTAAGGCGCAAGGTAATATCATTGCATTCTATGTGAACTAAAGGTACGCGGTACCTTTTTTGCCTCGCGGCTATAAAAATCAGCAATAATTCGTGTCAATTACTGAAAATTCGTGGCTACATACTCTTTGGTTGCGGCCATGCTGCTCCAGAAATCCCGATCATCCTGTAATCCTGTCAAAAAAACTTCGCACCTTCGTGGTAAATTTTATTTAATATTTGACATCTACCAAACTTTCTGGTATAATACCCGCATATTAGGGACAACGCAACACCAAAAAACAGGGGGAGTAACCAACCATGCCCAAAAAGAATCATCGCACGCCGCAGGCCTGCCTCCTGTATTTAACCCCCGCTTTCAGCGGGGGCGCCCTCCACACCAAAACCGCCCGTCCACCCCGATTATGCAAAACAAACCCAATTCCCGCACACCAGAAGTCCCACCAACACCTATTTTTGCAAAACAAACCCAATTTCCCCACACGCCGAGCCAAAAATACGAAACAAAGCCAATTACCGACCATTTCAAGCCAACCCCGCTGGCCAAAGGCCAGTCAAAGTTTATCCCGACCTGTCGGGAGCGCGCCGGGGAACCCAATCTACCCGTACCGCTGGCGTCTCGCCGGCTTCCCCATGCCCAAAAAATCGAAACAAAGCCAATTTGCCACCCGCACGCCCCCAATCTACATTCTACAATCTACAATATACAATCCAATGGCCCAATCCCGGCCCGACCAACAAGCTATGCCGTCATAAGTCCTTGTAGCACAAGCACTTACGTTACGGTGATGGTTTTTGTTTCAGGTTTTCGGTCGGCGAGGGTGTATATTATGTTTCCTTTTTTGTCGGAGGCGATGCTTTGCCCTCCGTATATTCTGCCTGCCCATGGGCCGTGGGTGATTTTGCCTATCGAGTTTGTGCCTATGACCGGGGTGTTTAGCCTGGCTGCTGCGTTGGTTACTACTTTTGCCATTTCTTTGCCGTGATTGGGCCATTGTTGTTCGGGTGCAGCCCACCCGTATGGGACCAGGAGTATGTCGGGTTTTAAGCGGGCTGTTTTTTCGAGGAGGTCGTCCTGGAATGTGTCGGCGCAGATTAGCAGGGCTATTCGACCGAGCGGTGTGTGGGCAACCGCCACATGCTCACCGGGCGTATAGGGCGGGGTCATTAGCTCTGCCAGAAGATTTATCTTTCGGTGCTTGAGGAGGACAACGCCCTCGTTGTCGATCAGGACGGCTGAGTCGTAGAGGTTGCCTGCGTCTTTTTCGGCAAGGCCGATCGAGATGTATGTGTCGTATTTGCGGGCAAGTGCAGCGAGGCGGTCGGTGTCGGCTCCGGGGATGGGGCAGGCGCAGTCGTGGGCGTCGCTGTTGACCCAGCCTAAGAGGGCGGTTTCGGGGAAACAGGCGATTTGGGCGTCTGCACGTGAGGCCTGGCGCAGGGCGTTTTCGATTCGCACGAAATTGCCCGCCCGGTCGCCATCGAGAGCGAGAATCTGACATATTGCGATTTTGAGCGTATTCATGGGCTAATGGTAGGCTAATCCCGATAAATCGGGACAACCCTGGGCGGTTATTATAGCAGGTTTGGCAAACGGATGCCATGACTTCCCGTTTGTTGACGCCGCGTTTGACGGCTTTGCTTATGTCCACCCTAAACGGCTATTTCTCTCCACACAAAAACCGGTTGGAATGATGGGGGTTGCAATTCCGATTGTGTTATTTCCTAATGAAGAGGGCTAATGCTGTCGCTGCGGTCAGCGCCATTACTGCTCCGAAAGCGAATGCGACGGTGGGCCCAAACTGCTGCCACAGTATTCCCATGATCAGGCTGGCGGGCAGCATGCATATGCCTATCACCGTGTGGTAGATGCCGTAGGCGGTTGCCATTACGGATTCGTCTTCTACAAGATCCGCCACGTATGCACGGAGGACGCCTTCGCTGAGGCCGTAGTGGACGCCGTAGATAGCCATGAACAGCCAGATGAGGGCTTGTGTGTTGGAAAGTGCAAAGCCCAGGTAGACGCAGCCGTAAACGCCGAATCCCAGCAGCGTGGTCTTTTTCCTGCCGATCTTGTCGGACAGGTGGCCAAAGGGGACAGCAGATACCGAACAGACGAAGTTGTACATGAGCCACAGGATCGGAATGAGGGCGACCTTTAGGCCGAGGTCTTTTGCACGCAGGATCAGGAATGCGTCGCTCGAGTTGCCCAAGGTGAAAACGGCGAGAATGACGACAAACTTTTTGAAATCTTTGTTCACACGTCCGCCGGAGGCGTGGGGCTTCTTCTCGGGCAGGTCCCGGGATTGCGACTTGTCCTTTACCAGGAATATGATTACCAGCACTGCGATTAGTGCAGGGAAGAACGCCAGCAGGAATACCATTCGCATATTGTTGTTGAACAGGGGCAAAATGGCAAAGGCGATGAGCGGTCCGAGGAACGCCCCGGTTCTGTCCATTGCCCGCTGGACGCCGAAGGCCCTGCCGCGTTCATCCGCCGAGCATGACCCTGCAATCAGAGCGTCCCTCGGTGAAGTTCGTATGCCCTTGCCCGCGCGGTCGACAAAGCGAACGAGCAGGACATGCCAGCCGGCCGTCGCCAGGTAGAGAAACGGCTTGCCTATGGTCGACAGGCCATAGCCTGCAAAGATAATGGGCTTTCGTTTTTTCAACCTGTCCGAGTACCAGCCGGAGAATACCTTCAATATGCTTGCGGTGCTTTCTGCGATGCCTTCGAGCAGCCCGACAAAAGCGACGCCGACACCGAGGACGGAAGTCAAAAAGATGGGCAGGAGCGGATAGATCATCTGGCTCGACATGTCCGTGAAGAGACTGACGAGGCCCAATGCTTTTACGTTCTTGTCGAGTTTGTTCTTTTGCAATCGGATGTTCTCCTGGTGGGCTAAGAGCCCACCCTACAGGTCCGGTGGGGCAAGCTCCACCGTACGCTTTAGGGGTTGTGGGAGAATATTTCTCTTTCTACCTGACCGAGGTAGAACCTGCCGTCGGCCTGGGCGAAGTTTATGAGCGTGTCCATCTGCTGGTGGATGAAGGGCGTGTCATTGCCCACAACGGCACAGCCGATGACCGCCAACTGCTTGCTGTCCTGGGCCTCCACCTCGGCAACCGAAAAATTGAACCGGCTCTTCAACCGCCCCACAAGACTCTTGACGATCCCGCGTTTCTGCTTGAGGGACTCGATCCCGTGCAGGTGAATATGTATTTTTAGCAGCCCGACTATCATAGGACGTCCCGGGGTTAACTCGAACAATCCAATCGATATCGCTGTAATTGTACAGTGCGGTATTGCTTTTGGGGAGAAATAATGTTAAAATTCTGTGATAAAGTTTTCTGTTGGAGATTAAATGCGTCCGTTTACGCTTCTGATAAAACCTACGGGCCCCGACTGCAACATCGCGTGCAGCTACTGCTTCTACGCTTGTAAGACGTGCGTTTTCGGCGAAGGCAGCCACCGGATGAGCGACGAGGTTCAGGAAACGCTGGTCAAGAGCTATATGTCGCTGCGTTTTGAAGGCAGCAGTTTTGCGTGGCAGGGCGGCGAGCCGACGCTGATGGGGCTGGACTTTTACAAGCGGCTTGTGGAACTCCAGCAGAAATACGGCGAAGACGGCCAACTCGTCACCAACGCCCTGCAGACCAACGGCATCCTGCTGGACGATGAATGGTGCAAATTCCTGGCCGAATACAAATTTCTCGTGGGCATAAGCCTCGACGGCCCGAAGCACTTCCACGACATTTACCGTCTCGACCGCGCCGGCGGGGGTACGTACGACCGGGTTGTCGCCGGGATCGAAAAGTGCCGCCAACACCACGTCGAGTTCAACATTCTCGTCCTGCTCAACGACAGGAATGTCGAGCATCCGGACGAATTGTTCGACTTCTTCGTCAAGGAAAAGAAAATCAAATACCTGCAGTTCGTCCAGTGCGTCGAACGCGATCCGGAAACGGGCGAAATCGCCTCCTTCAGCATAACGCCCAAACAGTACGGGGAGTTCATGTGTAAGATATTCGACCGCTGGCTGGAGTACGGGACGAACAAAGTGAGCATCCGCACCTTTGACAGTGTCGTCTCATACCTGTTGGGCATGGGGCATACCGAATGCACCATGGGGCCGCAATGCAACGGTTACATCGTCATCGAGCATAACGGGGACGCATTTTGCTGCGATTTTTATGTCGATAACAAATGGCGTCTGGGCAATATCTGCGAAACGCCAATCGAGCAATTGGCGGGCGGCAAACTCAAGCGGCAGTTCTCCCGCAACAAACGCGACATCGACAACAAATGCCTCGTCTGCCGACACCTTGATATCTGCCGCGGCGGCTGCCCCAAGGACCGCCTGGCCGGGTCAGGGACGCACAAGGCGCCGAGCTATTTTTGCGAAGGATACAAATTGTTCTTTGACCACACATTAGGGCACTTTCGGCAGTTGGCAACCGAACTGCAGAGACAACAGGGATCTTAGATTGTAGATTTGAGATTGTTTGGATTGTATATTTTAGATTGTATATTGTGTGAGGAGTGGAAATGTTGAGAGATTATCGAACGCGAAGAGATTTTTTGAAGGCTGTTGGTGTTGGCGCTTTGGCGGCGGCATTGCCGGGTGTTGCAAGGGCTGTCGACAGTGGCGGTCGGAGGCCGCCGAACTTTATCGTTATATTTTGCGACGATCTTGGCTACGGTGACATCGGCTGTTTCGGCTCGAAGAAGCATCGCACGCCCAACATCGACCGTATGGCCGCCGAGGGCATGCGGTTTACGAGCTTCTACGTTACAAGCGGGGTGTGTTCGCCGTCGCGATCCAGTCTTATGACCGGCTGCTACCCGCGCCGCGTTAATATGCATCAGGACCACAACAATCTCTGCGTGCTCTTTCCGAGGGGCAAGAAGGGGCTCAATCCCAGTGAGATAACAATCGCCGAAGTCCTCAAGCAGAAGGACTATGCAACCGCCTGTGTGGGTAAATGGCACTTGGGCGACCAGCCGGAATTTCTGCCGACGCGGCAGGGTTTTGACTATTACTACGGCATCCCGTATTCAAACGATATGGGCGGCAAGAAGGGCGGTAAGAGGCCGCCGCTTCCGCTGATGCGCAACGAGACCGTGATCGAAGCGCCCGCCAACCAGAGGACCCTTACCAAACGGTATACCGGAGAGGTTGTCAAGTTCATCACTGCTAATAAGGACAAGCCCTTCTTTGTGTATCTGCCCCACACGATGCCGCACATGCCGATTTTTTCGAGCGGGGATTTTGCGGGCAAGAGCGCAAACGGCAAGTTCGGCGACGCCGTCGAGGAGATCGACTGGTCGACGGGGCGGATTTTAGAGACGCTCAAGCAACTCGGCATAGACAAGAACACGCTTGTGGTGTTTACGTCCGACAACGGTGCCGCCCGCGGACCCGGCGGATCGAACCTGCCGCTGTCCGGCTGGAAGGGCTCGACTATGGAGGGCGGCATGCGCGAGCCGTGCGTGATGCGGTGGCCGGGAAAGATACCGGCGCAGACGAGCTGCGATGAATTGGCGATAACGATGGACCTGTTGCCTACGTTTGCAAAACTGGCGAGGACGAAGGCACCCGCCGACCGGATCATCGACGGCAGGGATATTGGGGCGCTGATGTTCGGCGCAAAGAACGCAGAAACTCCGCACGAGGCGTTCTATTATTACCAGATGGACCAGTTGCAGGCGGTGCGATCGGGCAAGTGGAAACTGTATCCGCCGCTTAAGCCCAGGAAACGCAACTGGGGCAAACCCATCGGCGATACGGGGCTTGAGCTTTACGACCTGAAGGCCGACATCGCCGAGAAGAACAACGTCGCCGACAAGCACCCGAACGTCGTCAAGCGTATTCTTGCCCTTGTCGAAAAGGCCCGCGTAGACCTCGGTGATACGGCCCGGCCCGGCGCGAACCAGCGACCCGCCGGCATGGTCGTTACGCCGAAACCGCTGACCATGAAGACAGATTGACGAATTGTTCCGATAAACCCGCCATCAGCGCGCACGTATACTCCGGATGGCAGGTTATTCATTTCCTTCCGTGGGCGCGGCGCAGGAACTCAGACTTGTGGCGACTGGGCAGGATGGGTCCTGGTTCGATATCCATGGGTTCGTCGGCTCTGGCCTCTTTGGCGAGGCGTTTTTCCTGGAGGCGTTCGAGTTTGGCGAGGGTCCTGAAGAGGCTGCGTTCGATGTGGGCCTCGTATCTTTTGAGTTTGAGGATTGTATTTGGGCCCCTGAGATCAGCGGCGACGACGTCGCCGAGGGAGCGGGCAGGTTGCGTAATCGCAGGGAGCGGGTCATTAGTGGGCGGATCAAAATGGGTTTGTTCGGTAAAAACGGTCTCGGCGGGCGGGCTGGAGGCTGCCTGGTCCGGTTGGGGGACGTTTGAAGACGGGGCTTTTGAGTCAGGAACTTCGGATTGGGCGGATTCTCGTGAAGCGTTGAGGAATGCAGTAAACGAATCGTGGGGTGACGGATGCGAGGGGTCGTCGGGCCATTTGCCGCAGGCATAGAGCTGGCCGTCTTCGGTGGCAAGCCAGGCGATGAGTTTGTTGCGAAAGTCGTTATACTCGTCTGCGCATTCGCCGTCGATTACAATGCGCTGTGATCGAAAACCGTGCCGGATAGCATTGCCGGAGACAACGGCCTTACCTTCGGCGGTGCGGGGACCGGTAGAATGCAGGGCATTTTTTCTATTAGCTTCAAGTTGCTTCTCGCTAATCATAATCATTGCTCCATCAGTTTTTTGGCGATTGGCTTTTGGCCATCCATGTAAATCATAAATCACGTACAAGACTTACTGCATGGTAGACGCCATTCGGAGTGGCGTACAGAGGAAAAATGTCAGCCAAAACGGCTGCTGCACCGGCTGACACGGCATGACACAGGATGATTGTGGATGTTGCTGACAACAAACTTATTCTGGACCGTCCCTGGGACTTGGATCCCGACTCTGAGAGTAGGGTAGCGGTGTTACGGTATCCGACTTTCCAAGATCACATAATCGTGGATAATCAACTGGAAGACATTGGGACGGGCATCCATTGCTGGGGCGATGGGATTGGCTGGATGATCGATGGCAACCGGAGATACGACGGATATCGGTCTGGTTGTGGAAGATAATCGCTTTGAGGACAGCAAGGTAGGCATTGACATGCGCGAGGGTGTGAACGCAGTTTTGAAAAACAACGTGTTTGACAACGTCGATGAGCATGTACGGAATCGGCCATATGAGCAGTTACCGAAGCGGGAATAAAGGAAATGACGCGATAAACCGTGATAACTAGCCCTTAAACAAGCGTACCTTGATTGTTTTGTCGGGTGTCGGCGGGCCGATTTTTTCGGCGCAGCAGGTCGCTGTCAGCCGCGAACGGCTTAAGAATTTTGTTCCAGATTTTTGCTCCGTCATAATTTTACCCGCTTTCAGCACACCCAAAACGCCAACACAAATCGGGACGTCCGTGCCTCGACATCACACACTCACTAATCA